>JALHPA010000413.1 GCA_022842745.1 Pirellulales bacterium | reverse complement strand
TCCTCCAACACAAACTGGTACATCGGCTCGGCGTTGTTCGAGCCATACCAGTTCCCCCAGTCGTCCTGCTCCCGTCCCCACTGCGACTCCCCAGCCGCCGCTTCGATCTCTCCCGTCTCCGGCCGCACCCGCAGGTCCCTCCCGCTCATGTCCACCTGCACCCCCGTTTTCACCGACCGGGGCCGTCCGCCGTTTTCTCCATTCGCTAAATAGACCCAATTGTCCAGCCCGTACCGCAGCCCATTGGCCCGGTGTTGCGGATTCCCCTCGGCAAAGTGGTCAAATAGCACTTCCCGTCGGTCGGCCCGGCCATCGCCGTCGCTGTCCTCGGCATAGAACAACTCCGGCGCCGCCATCACCAGCGCCCCCTTTCGCCACGGAAGCACTCCGGTCGGAAACGACAACCCCTCCAGAAACACCGTCGCACGGTCGTACCGTCCGTCAGCGTTCTCGTCGACGAGAATCTTGATCCGTCCTCCCCCGCGCCCCTGTTGGTCGATTCCGCGCGGGTAATCCCCCATCTCCACAACCCACAACCGGCCGTCCCCGCCCCATGCAAACGCGATCGGATCGGCGACCAGCGGCTCCGCCGCAATCAACTCCACCTTCAGCCCCGCGGGCACGTGGATCGATGCCAGCGACTCTTGCGGACTCTTCGGCGGCGTTAGCTCGGGAAACGAGCTGCTCGGCGGCGACGCCCCCCAGACGGCACGCGCGAATCCCGCCAGACAAACAGCCGCGGCCATCCCTGCGACTAAGGCGTTGCGCACCCACGATCGAAGATTCGTCTGTCTCGGCATTGGCAAGCTCCCAGCGGGTCGGCAATCGTTCGATTATAGAACGAGTCCGCCTCCGCCGCCCCTGCCCGGCCGGCCACAGAGAACCAACGACGCCCACGCCCCCTCAGGTTGCCCCAAGCGAATGCCCCCGCGTTGGCACGCCTACCATCGTAGCTCGATGCCGCCAAATCCCCCCTGCGCCACCAGCGAATCGGTCGCCGACGTATTCGGGAACGCAAACACGTCTCCCACCTCGTCCAGCCGCAGCACCTGGTAACCAAATCGGCAAGCGCAGTACCGCGTGCAGCGATACGTGACCCACACGCTGGCCTCTCCCGACAGCGTGGCCTGATCGAAACTGTCTCCGCTCGAGGTCACCGTCTCCCCGATCTTGATCGTCCGCGCCTGTTGGATGAAATTCTCGTGAATCCCCCCCTTGAACGACGCGTCCAACTGCAGTCGCTCGAACGGCCGCCAAATTGTCACGTCCGCCCCCAACTGGAAGCCATACAGATAATTTGCCGAAGTCACCTCCTGGTACGCCGACAACACCCCCCCCGACGGCGCGTTGAACTGGATTTCCTCCGCATACTCGATGTAGCGGAACCCGCAGTACCATTTCAGCCACTCTGCCAGCTCGTGCCGGAAGTTCAACTCCGTGCTGTACAACTGCGAACGGTAATCCAAGACCCCGCTCCCTACCGGCGCCAGGTCATAGTTCCAGCGCGCGTCCCAGTCGTCGGTTCCATAGAAGATTATCTGCCAATCCCCGGTCGGGTACGTCGGCAGCAGCAGTTGGATCTTGGTCCCCGCCCCCTCTTGGACCCGGTCCGTCGTGGTGAAGGTCGAGCCGGTCGCCGTGGTGAAACTCCCCGCGTTCGGCTGCGTCCGCCGCAGAAACAGCGCATCCGCCGTGAGCGCGTACCGCGGATTGCACGCCGGCGGCACCGGCTCAAACGTCGGATCGGTCGAACCGCACGGATTTTCGATCCACGGCGCAAACGGATGCCGCTCCTCTGTGCCATACAGCTTGTAGGCATAGGCCTCGCAGTTCGGCCAGGAATCGGTGATCAACGGCCCAATGCCATGATGCGGCAACGGCGGCTTGAAGGGAGGGGTCGGCGCGCACTCGGCCGGATTCCGCGGCTTGGGCATCACGAAGCCCGCATCCGCCCAGGCCCCTGCGCCGGCCTCCGCCGCTAAGGGGAGCCACGCGGCACTCAAGATCACCGCCAGCGCCAGTCCCTTCATGATTCCCCTTCCTCCGCGCGATTTCGACGGCCCGATTCCGGTCCCCGCCAACCTTATCGACAGCGCACGACCGGAACCTGCGGCAGCAGCGGTACACTCCACAGAGTCATCGCAAATTACCCTCTCTACTCTGTTCGCGCCTTCGCGCAAGATGAGTCGCTGCACAACAGAACGGGCCGCTGAAGAGATCCTCTCTCCAGCGGCCCGGCTATGCTAGCACCAAACGCAGCTTCTCGGTTACGAGAAGTTTACGAGAAGTTGCTGACGGTGAAGTTCTTCGTCAGGTTACCACCCTGCGTCAGCTTGTTCTTTCCGCTGCCGCCGTTGAGGAACCCAGAGTTCTTCACCCAGTTGTTCTGGGCAATCACCGTGTCATCGCCGCCGCCAAATTGGGCAAAGAAATTGTCCACCGCGTTAGCAACGATGTCTGCGCTATCCGTGCCGGCGCCCATATCCACCCGCAAGGTCTTCGCCACATTGCCGCCAACCAGCAGCACCGGTTCGTCGTAGGATCCATTATCGCTCGACGTGATTTCGCCCTCTTCCCCGTCCTCTCCGTTCTCGTACTCGTCGTCGATGAAGCCGAAGTACTTCCCGACGATCAGCGTATCGTTGCCGGACGATGTGAGAATCGTTGCTTCCTCCGCGACAATGCTCCGCGCCACCAGCACCCAGTCGTTCCCGGCGCCAGTGTCCACCAGCACGTTCCCATTGTACTGGTTGGCGTCCAGTGCCACCGTGTCCGAACCGTCGCCAGAGATAAACTGGGCATTTTGCTTCGTCAACGTCGTGATCACGCTGATCGTGTCATCTTGCAATCCGGTATCGATCCGCAAATTGCCGTGCGCCGTCAAATACGCCACGTTCACCAGGTCCACTTCCGAACCCGTGCTCACGTCGATCACATCGCCCGACGCCGAGTACACGAACAGCACATCGTCTCCAGAGCCAGTCCGTATCGACCAATCCGCTCCGCCGAACACCCGACCCAGCGTGATGTAGTCGTCCTGTGCGCCGGTATCGATGCTCAGCACTCCGTTCACGCCCAGCGATCCGACCGTGGTAGGATCAAAATCGGGAGTCAGCAACGCGTATTGCCCGAGATAGATCTCGTCGAATCCATCGCCCGTCGTAATGATCAGGTCCCGCGGCACTGCCACATTGACCATATCCAGCGCGTCATCCCCACCGTTGAGGTTGATGATGATGTTGCCCGTAATGCCTCCGAACAACAACTCGCCATCGCTCCCGTTGATCGTCGTGTCGGTTGCGTCATTCGAAAAGTCGAACTGCCCTTCGATCAGCACCTGACCGGCGACGCCGGTGCCAGAAATGACGAGCCCATTCGACAGATTGTCGCCGGTGACGCGCAAGTCGCCGCCGACCACCTCGGCGGTCACATTCCCTGCCATCAGCCATCGAGCTTCCAACGATTCAACTGCTAGCGGTCGCCGCGCGCTCGATGTCACCTTGGGATTGCGTCGCTGTTTTCCGAAAAGCCGTCTTCCAAATTGTTGCATCATCGTTCTCCTTGCCTTGGAACAGAAATCTCCGTGCGTCCTACGACTCGACTGCGCCCGGGAAAATACCCACGTCGTGGCCGATGCTCCTTCGCGCAACCGCTGCTACCGTGCAGCCGCTTCCCTCCGGGGAAGCCTTCATCTAACCGGGGCAATCTACCCAAACTTTCCTAAAGGTCAACCCACACCCCGCAAATATCGAAAATACCCCATCCTGTATTTTCCACACCAAGCTCCCACTTTGCTAAAATCTCTCGCGGCCCTCCGCAGTTTTTATGCCATTCCCGCAACCTGAGCTGTTCGCATCCCACTACGACGCTCAATTGCCCGCTAGCAATGCGGCTCTTCCACGCACTGCATCAATTTGCTTCCCGCTGACTGTCTTGTGACCAACACCCACCGATCTCCGCTAGCAACCGATCCCCTACGGTTCGCCGCTCCGCTAGCGTCCAAACCGGTCCTTGCCCTCGCCCTGGGAGACTGGGATGCCAGCGAGTTCCGGCCCGTTCAGGACTGGCTAGCACGGCACTGCCAGCTTCACACGGCGCATGCCCTCGCCGATGGTCTCGCCTTCCTCAAACGTCCCTCTCGCCTGCCCCGAATCGTCGTCCTGGCCCAGAACCGTCCCGGCCAATGT
>JALHPA010000412.1 GCA_022842745.1 Pirellulales bacterium | reverse complement strand
CAGGCTGGTGGGGGACAACGCTTTCGTCGTCGGCGTTCGGTTCGGCCGGTGCGGCAAGCGTGTCCGCTGCTTCGCTGGTTTCGGTGGCGGGCATTGAAGCCGGTGTCGGCGCCGCGGCGATTTCCGGCATGTCCGGTCCGTAAGCCGAGGCGGGGACGGGTTCTGGGGCTTGCGACGGCTCAGCGACAGGCGGCTCGACCGCCTGCTCGGTAGCGGCGGTCTGGGGCGCCGGTGTCGCAACGGAGATTGAATCGGTCTGGGCAAGTGAATTGGCCGGAGCTTCCAACTCGGTCGCCGCCTCTGCATAAGCCGATGGCGCCGCAACATCCGGCGACGGGGCCGTTTGGCCGACAGGAGCGGCCGCGGCCGGCGTGGGGACGCTCGGCATGGAGTCGGCAACGTCCGTCGCGAGGGCGTTACTGGAAGCCGGATCGCTGGCGGCTGAGCTGCTTGGGGCGGAGTTGGTGACGACAGGCACGTCGCGCGAAGGCACGGGGCGGCTGTCGGCCGTGTGGTTGACCGGCGACGCTTTGACTGACGTGCGGGCCGGCTGCTTGGAATCATCCCAGATCAGGTCTGGCTGGGGTTCGATGGCTCGCTCAAGACTCGCCGCCGCTGCCGGTTTGGGATTGGCGGGCCAAATCTTCGATGGAGCGACGGCGACCGCGGGGGAGCGAACCGACGTCGCCCGGGCGGGTTTCGCGGCAGTTTGCTGGTCGGTCGAGCGCGGGCCAGTCGGGCGCTGGGCGGTCGGGTGCTGGCCAGTCGAGCGCTGGGCGGGGGTGCGTTGGACTGTCTCCACTGGCATTTCTTCCGCAGCGGGCGTCGGTTCTTCAGCGGCCGGGCGCGGTTCGATTTCCGGACGGCGGCGTCGGGAAGACGACCGCTCGGGATCCAACGGACGCGGAGCGTCGATCGACGAAGGCTCCGACGGTTCCGGCGACGCATCGGGCGATGCAGCCGGGACCGCCGGGGGGGGCGGGGTGAAAGAGTCGGAAGGAGAGGGCGAAACGTCCGTCGGGGCGCCGGGTTCGTCGCCCCGAGGCATCGACGCACCCGGATCGGCGTCTGGCGGGAGCATCGGGTTGACCGGGTCTGGAGAAGCCGCAGGGAGGGACTCTTGCGGCCCGACCGGGGGCAGACCGATGACTTCGCCCGTCAGACCGTCAGTGGTGGGGCAGCCGTGCCAATCCGACGGCCATCGCCGCCAGCAGGTTGGCGTGAAGCCGTAGTATCCGGGATCCTTGATCGCGCAATCCTGGCAACCGCCGTGCAAGTGGACGGCGAGCGTCTCCATTCGCCGATCGGGCGGACAGTCGCAATCGCGGCCGACGGGCACCACGGGTCCGAGCGGGGCGCTAGGAGCGGCACAGCCGGCTAGTCCGCAGGCGACGAGCAAGCTGGCGGCCGTTGTGGCGTAGGCGATTCGCAGGTTTGCAATCATTGCCGTGGATCTCGCACCGAAAGAGTTCAGCCAATCGAATTGAAGCCCCATTCGCCGCGAAGCCTCAAATGCAGCTAGAAGTTATTATTGAAATTGTTGTTGCCGAACGCGCCGCGGTTGTTAAAGAACTTGATCGACGACACCGTGTTCGTTCCCAAGAGCGTGAATCCGAAGATCCGTTCCACCGGCGCTAACAGCTTGGCCAGCCCGTTGTCGAAGGCCACCAGCTTGTCTTCCTCGACGTACACGCGGTCGCCGGGCAGAACTTGATAGTTGGTGAACGCCGTCCCTTTTTGGGTGATCGAGTTCCAATCGACCGGCAGAATCTGGCAGCCGTCGGGACCGTTGATCGGACGGGCGATCCAGATTCGCTTCGAGGAAGTGGGATTCAGGCCTTGGATCTGCGAAATGGCATCCAGCACCGTTTCATTGCCGGTGATGGGGAAGCGGTTGACGCCGTCGCCCACGCCGGCCCCTTGGGTGATGACAAAATAGACCTTGCTATTGAAGCCGGTGACACTTAGCGAGATTTCCGGCGCTTCGAGGTACTGGGCCAGGTGCTGTTCGATGACCGCTTTGGCCTGGGGGAGGGTCATTCCGACCACAAACACGCTGCCGTAGCTTCCCAGGGTCACGGTTCCATCCGGACCGACCAGGTGGTCGCCGGTGATGAGCTGCTTGGTGGCCAATTCCGAGAGGGTCACGGAGACTTCCGGTTCGCGGAGAGTCTTCTGCAAGTGTGCTTTAATGGCCGCGGTGATTTCGTCGAGCGTCAGCCCCACGACCTTGACCGGGCCATAGGGGGGACCGAGATTGAGGATCCCGCCTGGCTCCACGGCATACGGGCCGGCGATGGGAGCTTCGGGGAGCGTTCCCTCGACATTGACGACCAGGACATCGAGCGTATTGACCCGGTAGGGGGATTTGGGAACGACCCGCACCGCGTCGATGGTGAGCACGTCGGGGGGCTCGATGGTGTAGGGCGGAAGGGTCACTTTTTGCAGCTCGCGCGGCGTATTGGCCGGGACCGGGTCGGTCGGCATGGGCATGGGCAAATGCTGCTTGGTATGCGGCACGTAACAGCCGCTAGCAGTACCCAGGCAAATGAGGGCCAGCCCGATGATCGTTCGAGCAGCGCGGCACGGGGCGAAGATCATGGAATCCGTTCCTTCAAAGGACCGAAAGCGCTCTAAAGCGAACAGCCGGCCGGCGGCAAATACCGGCAAACGGGCACAATCCGTGGCCCGTAGTTCCTTTCTGTCTATCGTCCTGTCTCAGCCCCCATAATGTCTGGTTTTCGCCTTCCACTTCGTACAAATGCACAGAAGACCCTACCTTTGATTCGGGTGGTAACGGTTAGGTAAACTTTGCGGGCATGGCGGCTGCCGGTTGTAACGTTTATTTGGCAGGTATCGACGCTTGAGCGAGAGTGCGATCTTGCCGGTGGAAGCGAGGGCTTGTGCTAGCTCGAACCGTTTCGCCGCCGGCCAGACCGGGCCGCCCGTTTGCCGAGCGGGGGAAGGCATCAGATAATTACGGCCAGGGGGTGGCGCTTCGGGCATTCGTAGATCGGTTCTTGTGGAGGATCTCAGGATGGAAAGCACTCCCCGCCGCGGTGACCGCAGCGTCCGCGACTCGGACCAGGCCCAGACGGGCGCCGCCGGATCGCGCGAGCACCCGGCGTACTTTGAAGACGTCGAGGTGCGGGGACACATCATCGACAGCTTGATCCTGCCCAAAATCCTCGATAGCATCACCGCCGCGGGGGGCGTGTTTCGCATTAAGCAGATCGCCATCGGCCAAAGTCGGCACGACCCCAGTTTTGCCCTGGTCGAGGTGCGCGCGGCGACCGCCGAGGAGTTGGCGGCGATATTGGCGCAGATCGCCGATCACGGCGCTGTGCCCACGACGCTACAGGACTGCCAGCTTGCGCGAGCGGATATAAAGGGGACCTTTCCCGAGGGATTCTACAGCACGACCAATCAGCGGACCGAGGTGCGGATTCAGGGGAAATGGCTTCCCGTCGCCGATCAGGAGATGGACTGCGGCATTGTGATCGAAGGGGCGACCGATCGACCCCAAGCGCGCTGCCTGGCGATGACCGACATCGACGTGGGGATGCAGGTCGTGCTTGGCCATGCGGGGGTGCGGGTGTTTCCCGAAGAGCGGGCCATGGAACGGCAGGCGTTCGAATTCATGAACAGCCCCGTGTCGACGGAAAAGCCCAAGGGGGTGGCCATCAAGCAGATCGCCCAGGAGCTATTCCGGACGCGGTTCGGCCCAGGCAAGTCGCTGTTGGTGGGGGGACCGGCGATCGTCCATACCGGGAGCGGAGAGTACGTCAGCCAGTTGATTCGCGGGGGCTATATTCGCAAACTGTTCGCCGGCAACGCGCTGGCCACGCACGACATCGAACAAGCGCTGTTCGGGACGAGCCTGGGGGTGCAATTGGATCGAGGGGACCTGGCGGAGGCCGGTCACGAACATCACTTGCGCGCCATCAATCGCATTCGGCGGACCGGCGGAATCGCGCAGGCGGTGGAGCGGGGCATTTTGCGCAGCGGCATCATGTACGAGTGCGTCAAGAACAAAGTCGACTTTTTGCTGGCGGGCAGCATTCGCGATGATGGGCCGTTGCCGGATGTCGTCACCGACACCATCCAGGCCCAGCGGCAGATGCGGGAAGCGATCCGCGATGTCACTTTCTGTCTGATGATCGCCACCACGCTGCATTCGATCGCCG
>JALHPA010000411.1 GCA_022842745.1 Pirellulales bacterium | reverse complement strand
GGGAAAGCGTGCCCGCCAATCCGCAAGCAAACCGACCGCCTGCTGCGAATTGAACGCCAATCGCTCGCGCAGATCGACGGAGGCCGTGCGGTGGCTGCATCCAATCAGCATCAGGTTCATGGCCGTCCCTCTCCGTCAGGCGGTACGGCGAGCTTGAACCTGGCAGCGGCGATTTTGCCGCTTTCTTCACGCGGTTGATGTTCGCTGTCCAGCAGTGGGCTGACAAGCAAGAGTGATGCCAGCAGCAGAAAACTCGCGACCGTCAGATAGGCGACCTTCCTCCCGCGTTGTGCCGGACGATACAACGTGCTGAACAGGGCGGCCGCGATTAGCCAGGCCGTAATCCCGGCCAGTTTGAGCACCACCGGGTCGCTCCAGGGGACATAGTCGAGCTGGCGGCGGTGGCTAATGGCGTTGAGCAGAATACCCGCCAAAAAACCGGCCGTGACCATAACCGCCGATAGGACGATCATGCCGTGGTTGACCTTCTCGAGCCACTCCAAGCTGGGCAAACGAAGGCCCTGTGTCGGCAATTGCTTCCGTTTGAGTCGATAAGATTGGGCCAGATACATCAATCCGGCGGCGAATCCCAAGAACACCGCAACGTAGCCAATCAACAAGAAGATTCCGTGAATGGCGCCCCAAACCTGGGTCGCAGGATGCGTTGGGAAGGGGTTCTTGGGCGCGAACTGCGCCAACCCAATCAATGCCAGGACCAGCGGCAACAAAAACAACCCGATCGATTTGCCAGGGTTGGCGTAAGAGGCGTGCAAGTAGACGCAGGCAACCGACCAGGCGCCCAGCAAATACCAATCGAAAGCGCTCGACAGGGGAGGGCCCTCCGCCGTCCAGGCCCGGTACGCCAAGAACAGCGTATGAGCCAACAGACCCGCGGCGGCAAACGCCAACATCACCGCGCCGCGCACGCCGCTGCGGAACCACAGCCGCGTGGCCTCCAGCACCAGGGCTACGGAATAGCTGGCGGCGAAGCACAGGGTCGAAATACCGGACAGCATGCACTACTCCGCCGGGCCGTCGCTTTCCAACCCGTATTCCTTCAATTTCTTATGCAACGTGTTGCGATTGATGCCCAATTTTCCAGCGGCCTTGGTCTGCACGCTGTCACAGGCTTGCATTACCTGCGCGATCAGCTCCCGTTCCACCCGGTTGACGATCTTCATATGCAGATTGTCCTCTTGGGGAGACGCGGCGGCCAGCCCCTGCTGCACCAATTCCACCGTCAATGTCTCCATGTCCATTGGCCGACTGCCGCGCCAAGCGCGGGCAGGCGCTCCCCCAAGCACCGCTGGCGGCAAGAGGTCGCAGGTTAGTTCATCGCCGGTGGCCATGACCACCGCCCGTTCGATGTAGTTCTGCAACTCGCGAACGTTGCCGGGCCAGTGGTAATCCTGCAACGCGTCCAACGCCTTGCGGTCGATGTGGACCACGTAGCGGTCGTTTTCCTCATTATAGATATTCAAAAAGTGGCCCACCAACTCCGGGATGTCCTCCCTCCGCTGGCGCAATGGAGGCAGCGTGATTTGAACCACGTTGAGCCGGTAGTACAGATCCTCTCGGAAATGGTCCTTTTCGACCTCGTCCAGCAGTTCCCGGTTACTGGCGGCAATCACTCGGGTGTCGACACGGATGGTTTGCGTGTCCCCCACCCGCTCAAATTCCCGCTCTTGCAACACGCGCAGCAACTTCACCTGCAGCTTGGGAGTGGTGGAGTTGATTTCGTCGAGAAAGATGGTTCCCGTATGCGCCGCTTCGAATCGGCCGGTGCGGTTAGCGACCGCGCCCGTAAACGATCCGCGGACATGGCCAAAGAGTTCGCTCTCCAGCAGGCTCTCGGTGAGCGCCCCGCAGTTGACCCGGACAAACGGCCCGCTGCTGCGAGGGCTAAGTTGGTGGACCGCCTTGGCGATCAACTCCTTGCCCGTGCCGGTCTCGCCCAACAGCAGCACGGACGCATTCGACTTGGCCACCTGTCGCGTGACCCGGTACACCTCCGACATCGCCGGACCGGCCCCGATCAAGCCCTTGAGCGGAGAACCAAGCTGGGAGGAATCGGCTGGCACAGACAGGTCGGCGGGCGGTATGAGGTTTGCTTGTTTACGGCCGGTTGCCTATGGCCTGGTCGGTTGCATCGAATGCAAGCGTTCGCGCTAGGGTTTTGCGCGCTTAATGGGCACCCTCTTATAAGTCTAGCCTGCAAGGTGTGCTGCGAACACCTGCTATCGGCCAGTTTTTAGGGCGTTTCGGCCAGCGACTCGCTTTGTCGCTTGCCAAATGAGCAGATTATGCCCCGCTTGAGGTGGCCAGCTTGTAGATTTCCTCGGCATCGAGAACCAGATCGTGGGCCTCGAAGAGCCGTCGGATGGCAGCCTTATGGATCTTCATCTTGGCCCCCCCAACGCCGATCGCGCCGTAGCATTTGGCGCCCTCCCGCTCGGCGCCTCGGTCCATAACGTCAATTCCTTCAATGCCCAATGGCGGGACGGCGTTCAGGTCGATCGCCACGTGCAAAGCTCCTCCAGCGCCTTTCCGTATATCGGATGGCAAGAGAGTGACTCCGGCCGCGCCAGCGGCAAATACCACCTGTACTCCACTTAGCGCGTCAGCCAGGTCTTGCCGGTTGCCAGTGGCGACCGCCGACAGATTGCCCGACGGATGGCGGGCGAGCAGTTCGTCCACCACGGATTGTGCCCGCTCAGGCTGCCGAGAACCGACCCGAACGTTTGCGCCAGCCCCGGCGAGCAAGCGGGCGATCCGCTGACCGACCGGTCCTGTTCCGCCCAGGACCAGGGCATCCCCCCCCGCCAATTCCAGATGCTTACTGGCGGCCAACACTGCCGCGGCGGCGGTCGTATTGGCGCCGTTGGAATCCAACAACACCGATACCCGCAGCGGCCCAAAAAAGGCCGCTTGAATCTGTCTCAATAGCTCCTCGCCACGGGCGACGTCGGAACCGCCGATGAAGATTGCGGTATTCTTCAGTTCGTCGGGTCCGCGGGTGAAGATGCAGCCGTGTACCAGCGACCGCACGCCCTCCGGATCGACCCCTCCATGGCGCAGCAAGTGATCGACTCCGGCATCGAGGGCGACGACGGAGTCAAATACGCTCGGGTGAGGGTCGGTATCAACCTGCAACAGCACCCGGGATTTGGGCATAAAGCGCTCTCCGGCTGCCGGCCAACCGCGGCTAGAAGCCGCGGAACGGATGGGCCGCCTTGTCCTTGCCGGCAATCATTTCCTGCGCCGATGGCTTGCCTGCCATTGCGTTTTTGATCGCGTCCTTGGTGGCTGTGTAGTTGTAGTCGTAGATTTTCTTGTCGTCCGCGGCGGCCGGGTGGATAAACACGCCGCACACGATAACCAGGTCTTCCGCCTGGCTCGCTGGAATCACTCCGTCCGCCACGGAATCGGCCACAGCCTTGGCCACCGATGCCTGCGCGGGACCAAACATTTGCACGGCCTGCTTCATGCCCTTAATTGTGACCTTGGTAACCATCACCGTGGCCGGTTTGACCGCCAGGTTGGGAGTCAGCACCGCCAGCAGATTGGTATGCCCTTCGCTCTGACGGGCCAAGGCATTGGCGAACGCCTGTCCCACCGGCCCGTCCTTGCTGCCGATCAATAGATCGATGTGGGCGATTTCGTTGCCTTCGCCGGCCAACGCTTCTCCGACAAACATGGACATCTGTGAGACTCCCAAAAAAGTAAGGTGAATTGACCGCCAGCAGCGGGCTACATGTCGACGCGCATTGACCCCCGGGCAAGGCCGAATACCCTAGGGGCGCGGCTATGAACCTAAACGCCCCTCGTGGATTCAAATCGCGTCGAACGAGTTTGAAACCATATCAGAGCGGGCCTGTTTTGCAAGTCCCCGCTGCGGAAGGCAGCCCGTCAGACGACGGGATATGCACCATGCTTTGGCTGCCATAACAGGCTGCGGTTATTGAACCCCAAAAAGCCGCAGGGCGTTGCTTTTCGCAACGCCCAGCGGCGGGTTTAGGTCGGTTTTTGCTGGCAGGTTTTGGCCGGTAGCGGTGGCTGCCAGGGAACCTTGGGGTTAGTACAAGAAGATCACGTCGCCGCCGAGCAGCCACTGGTCGGTGCTGGCGCCGTCGTCATACGGCTGGTTGCCGTTGGCGTTGTCCGGGCCAGAGTACCAGTCGTAGCGAAGT
>JALHPA010000410.1 GCA_022842745.1 Pirellulales bacterium | reverse complement strand
CAGATCGGAGCAAGCGGGCTACTGACGCTGGTCCCTGCGACCGGGGCTAATCCCAATCCAATTCCGACCGGAGGGACATCTCCTAAGAGCATCAGGGTTTCGCCCAATGGATCGTTTCTCTATGTGGCCAATAGCGGCTCCAATACCGTCACCGCGTTTCAGGTCGGATCGAACGGGCTTCTCACGCAAGTTCCATCGACAGCAGGTAACCCGAACCCGATCCCGGTTGGAGGGACGGCTCCAAACGGAATCATCGTTTCATCCAACGGACAATTTCTCTACTCGGCAAACGGCGGAGGGAATGTGACGACATTCACTATCGGCGGTGGTGGTTTGCTGACTCTCGTGCCTCCATCATCAGGCAACCTCAACCCTGTCCCGGCAGGAACAAACCCTGTGGCTGTAACACTTTCGCCGGATGGGCAAGTGCTGTTTGTGGCAAACAGTGGAGGAACTGTGTCGTCCTATACAATTACTACTGCGACCGGTTTGCTTGTCGCGGTAAATCCACTATTGGGCAATCCCTTTCGCGCCGGGACCGGCCCGTCAAGCATCGCAACACCAGGACGTCCCTAGTCACCTATCGTAGCCGCAATCGACAAACTTTTGTTTTCATTGGCAGGCGCTCCCTATGGTGTTATAAGCAAGACGAGCATTCTTATGCCGACTGCAACCTACAGAGGACACCGATGAACACCAGAACATGGTCATGGATTGCGTTGCCGATTATGTTGCTTCTCTCCGGCTGTGCTGACGGAGGCGGGGGAGATGGCGGACTTGAGAGCGGAGTCCAGGTTGCCTATGTGGCAAACTCTGTATCTGACGACGTGTCGGCTTTTACGATCAACGGGTCGACAGGAGCATTGACGGCCGTGGCGGGGTCACCGTTTGCTGCGGGCACAACGCCCAATGCCGTAACGGTTTCCAGAAACAGCCAATTCCTCTATGTGGCTAATGCAGGCGGGAATGTCTCGGCCTATACAATCAACGGGACAACAGGAGCACTGACGACCGTGGCGGGTTCACCGTTTGCTGCAGGTACGACGCCCAATGCTGTGACGGTGTCTCGAAACAGCCAATTCCTCTATGTTGCCAATGGAGGCGGCAATGTTTCGGCCTATACGATCAACGGGACAACAGGAGCACTGACGGCCGTGGCGGGATCACCGTTTGCCGCCGGCGTGACACCCAATGCCGTGACAGTATCTCCAAACGGCCAATTCCTTTATGTCGCCAATGGGGGCGGCACCGTCTCAGCCTATACAATTACGGCTGGAACCGGCGTGCTGAACGCGGTGGCGGGATCACCGTTTGCCGCGGGTGCGACACCCAATGGCGTGACGGTATCTCCAAACAGCGAATTCCTTTATGTCGCCAATGGAGGCGGGACCATATCGGCCTATACGATCACCGCTGGAACTGGCGCGTTGAATACGGTGGCGGGATCACCGTTTGCCGCGGGTGTGACACCCAATGCTGTGACGGTATCTCCAAACGGCGATTTCCTTTATATTGCCAATGGGGGCGGCACCGTCTCGGCCTATACGATCACCGCTGGAAGTGGCGTGCTGAACGTGGTGGCTGGATCGCCATTTGCCGCAGGAGCCACACCCAACGGCATCACCGTTGAGCCAAACGGCCAATTCCTCTATGTCGCCAATGGAGGGGGCAATGTGTCGGCCTATACGATCACGGCTGGGACCGGTGTGTTAGTACCGATAGGTGCTGGGCTTGGGAACCCATTCTCTGCAGGAAATACTCCATCAGGTATTGCAACGCCTGGACGACCATAAGCTTGTACGCAAGCGCCGCAACAGAGCCGGCTGCGAATCGTTCGTAGCCGGCTGTTCAATCTGACGCTCTACAGTTCCACCTCTGAGCCGATAGAGTCCCTTCGATTGGTGTGGTACGATTCCGGACCATGCCGCTTGCTGTGTTTCACCCTCTCATTGCCGACTGGTTCCAATCCCACATCGGCGAGCCCACTGATGTACAAGTCCAGGCGTGGCCTGCGATTCAATCTGGATCGGATGCGCTGATCGCGGCGCCGACCGGATCGGGAAAAACGCTCGCCGCTTTTCTTTCCTGTATCGATAGTCTTTTCAAGCAGGCTCTCGCCCGTGAGCTCGACGACCACACTCAGGTTCTGTACATCTCGCCGCTGAAAGCGCTGAGCAACGACATTCAAAAGAATTTGCAGCAACCGCTCGCACAAATCGGCCATGCGGCGTTACAGGCCGGATTATTGATGCCGGAGCTTCGTGTTCTGGTTCGAACCGGGGACACGCCGATGACGGATCGTCAGCAAATGCTCAAGCGCCCGCCGCATATTCTGGTCACAACCCCGGAATCTCTGTTCATACTCCTGACGGCGGAAAAAAGTCGACGGATGTTGCAGACGGTTCGAACGGTTATCGTGGATGAAATTCATGCGCTGGCGCCGAACAAGCGCGGCGCTCATCTGGCGCTCTCGCTGGAAAGGCTGGAAGCCCTTACGCTCGTCAAGCCGCAACGTATCGGATTGTCAGCGACGCAACGGCCGATCGAACTGGTCGCTGAGTTTCTGGTTGGAGCCCGCGCCCGCCCGACGATCATCGATGTAGGTCATCGCCGCGAACTCGATGTAGCCGTCGAAGTTCCGAAAGATGAATTGAGCGCCATCGCCACGAATGCGATTTGGTCCGATGCCTACGATCGTGTGGCCGAGCTGGTCCGGCAGCATCGCTCTACATTGGTGTTCGTCAATACACGCCGGCTGGCGGAGCGGGTTTCCCACTACCTGGAAGAACGCCTGACTGACTTAGGGCCCGATGCCGTGGCGGCTCATCATGGCAGCCTCTCGCGACAGATCCGTCTCTCTGCGGAAGAACGGTTGAAAGCCGGCAAGACGCGCGTCGTTATTGCGACGGCCTCGCTTGAGTTGGGCATCGACGTCGGCACCGTCGATCTGGTGTGCCAGATCGGTTCGCCGCGGGCGATTGCGACGTGTTTACAACGAATCGGCCGCGCCGGCCACTGGGTCAAAGCGATTCCCAAAGGGCGTCTGTTCGCCATGACGCGGGATGAATTGCTCGAATGTGCGGCGCTGGTGCGCGCCATCAGACAGGGAATGCTTGACCGGATTACTGTGCCGCCGGCCCCCCTCGATATCCTTGCCCAACAGATCGTCGCCGCTGCCGCAAGCCAGGCGTGGTCGGACGACGAGTTGTTCGCGTTGTGCCGGCGCGCCTATCCTTATCGCGAGCTGGCGCAGAAGGACTTCGACGAGGTGATTCGGATGCTGGCCGACGGGATTGCCACACAGCGCGGGCGGGGCCACGCCTATTTGTTTCATGACCGGATCAATCATCGCCTCAAGGGTCGGCGCGGGGCGCGGCTGGCGGCGATTACATCCGGCGGGGCCATTCCCGATACGGCGAACTACGTTGTCGTGGCCGAACCGGACGGTACGGTCGTGGGGTCGGTCGATGAGGACTTCGCGGTGGAGAGTCTGGCCGGAGACATCATGTTGCTGGGTAATACCTCCTGGCGCATCAAGGGGGTGGAGTCCGGAAAAGTCCGGGTCGAAGACGCGCATGGCGCGCCGCCAAATATTCCATTCTGGCGAGGCGAAGCGCCTTCACGCACGGCGGAACTGTCGGCTGAAGTAGCCGCACTCCGGCAGGAAATTGCAGAGAGAGTCTCTTCTTCAGAAGTCAGCCCGTCCGCAGCACTCAGTCCTCAGCGCTCAGCACTTCGCTGGCTTTGCCACGAATGCGCACTTGACCAACGCGGGGCGCAGCAGGCGATCGAATATATTCTGGCCGGCAAGTCCCTGCTGGGGACGGTGCCGGCGCAGGACACGATCGTCGCCGAGCGGTTTTTCGATGAAAGCGGCGGCATGCAGCTGGTGATCCATGCGCCGTTCGGCGGGCGGGTCAATCGGGCGTGGGGGTTGGCACTGCGGAAGCGGTTTTGCGTGACGTTCGATTTTGAGCTGCAAGCGGCAGCGACGGATAACGGCCTGGTCATTTCACTCGGCGAGCGGCATAGTTTTCCATTGGAGTCGGTGTTCGGGTATCTCCGTTCGAATTCCGTGGGCGAGGTCCTGGTCCAGGCCGTGCTGCAGGCGCCGATGTTTATGACCCGCTGGCGATGGAACGCGTCGCGGGCGCTCGCGCTGCTCCGGTTCTCCAACGGCAAAAAAGTTCCACCCCAGA
>JALHPA010000409.1:2465-4200 GCA_022842745.1 Pirellulales bacterium | reverse complement strand
GTTGCTGACGGTCGATTCGGTATCTAGCCCCCCGCGGGAGATCCTGTTGACCGCGACGTTGAGCAAGCTGCACTCGGAGGGGGGAGAGAAGCATGAGGAGGAGCACGCGGACGCCGCTGTGATCGAGGATCCGGGTCCGGAGCAAGCGGAAGAGCCGAAACAAGAACCGCAGCCGCCCCAGGAAGAACCGGCGCCGCCGAAGCCGGAACCGTCTATCGAACCGGAGTTGCCGTCGCGTGCCGACCAAGAGCCGGCGATGTTGGCGGCCCTGCTGCCCGATGAAGCCGAGACCCGAGCGGCGGAACTGCCAAAGCTGGAGCGGGTTAAGGCGGCTTTGACGTCCTCGACCAGCGACCGCATGTTTGAAGGGCGCGATCCCCGGGTGCGCACCCAACTGGTGGTGCTGGAGGGAGGATCCCAATTGACCGAAGCCGCGGTGGCGCAAGGACTGCGCTGGCTGAGCCGGCACCAGCATCCCGACGGCCATTGGAGCCTGCATCGATTCGCCGAGCACGGCGATTGCGACGATCGCTGCGGCGGCGAGGGGAGCACGCACAGCGACGTGGGAGCTACGGGCTTGGCGCTGCTGCCATTTCTGGGGGCCGGGCAAACGCACACTCGCGGGATGTATCAGGAGACCGTACAACGGGGTATCGCCTGGTTGTTGGACGAGCAGAAATCCAACGGCGATCTGCGGGGCGACGGGGGGGGGCAAATGTACGCGCACGGGATCGCCGCCATCGTGTTGTGCGAAGCGTACGCGCTTTCGGGAGACGAGTCGTTGCGGCTGCCGGCGCAACGGGCGATCGACTTCATCATTCGCGCCCAGCACCTCGGCAGCGGACCGAATACCGGCGGCTGGCGCTATGCCCCTGGGGAGCGCGGGGACACCAGCGTGGTGGGGTGGCAACTGATGGCGCTGCGGAGCGGCAAGATGGCGGGTTTGAACGTCCCGGCCGCGCCGTTCAACCGGGCGAAGCGATTCCTGGATTATGTGCAACAAGGGAATTATGGCGGGCTGTATTCGTACCAGCGCGGACGGTCTCCCGAACCGGCGATGATTGCCGAGGGATTGTTGTGCCGGCAATATCTCGGTTGGCCGGCCGACCACCGGGGACTATTGGAGGGGGTGGAATTCCTGCTCGATCGGCATCTGCCAGACGCCGACAACCCCAATATCTACTACTGGTACTACGGAACGCAGGTGATGCACCATATCGGGGGCGAACCGTGGGACCGGTGGAACGCCGCGATGCGTGAGGCGCTGGTCCGGCTTCAATCGCGCGACGGTCACGAGGCCGGAAGCTGGGATCCGGTGGGGGGGGCCGCGGGAGGGCACGACGTGGAGGCCGGGGGCCGGCTGTACTTCACGGCGCTCGCGATCTGCACGCTGGAGGTGTATTACCGCCACTTGCCGATTTACCGGGTCGTCGCCGCGACGGCCGGGAGCGATTCGCCAGAGTAGAGGCCAGGGTAGCGATCGGACGGATCGACCTGCGAACGGCCAATGCGGGTTGACCGCACCAGAACTCGGCAGGCGCCGGTTCTCGCACCGCCGCCTCGTCACCCCTCTTTAGAACGATTCTCCCCCGGGGTCCGGCGGCTCGTTGCCTGAGCGGCGCCTCCGCTCGGGTCGGCTGTTGGTGGCCATGCGCATGGTTAATGCACCGGTTCCGGTTCGGACGAGCCGGAAACCGGCCGACGCGCCGTCGACGGCTGGGAATCGAGTTGACGA
>JALHPA010000409.1:0-2455 GCA_022842745.1 Pirellulales bacterium | reverse complement strand
CGCTGGCCAGGGCGATTCCAAGTCCCACGGTTTTGCACAGGAGGGTGTCAGCAATCGAACGAGCACAACGGATCAACGAGCAAATTCGCATCTCGCCCATACGGGTCATTTCAGCGGAAGGAGTCCAGTTGGGCGTCATGCCCACCGAGCAAGCGCTCGCCGCGGCCCGAGAAGCGGATCTCGATTTGGTCGAGGTAGCGCCCAACGAGCGACCTCCCGTTTGCCGAATCATGGACTTCGGCAAATTCAAGTACCAGCAAAAGAAGAAACACGGCAAGTCCCACGCGCACCAAACCAAGATCAAGGAAATCCGCTTCCGTCCCAAGACGGGCGAACACGATATCGAGTTCAAATTGAATCAGGCCCGCGGCTTTTTGTCGCACAAGGACAAGGTGATCGTCTCCGTGGTGTTTCGCGGCCGCGAGATTGCGCACGTGGACGAAGGCCGCCGCGTCATCGAGCACGTTATGAAGCAGCTTGAGGATATTGCCAAGGTGGAAGCCTCGCCCCAACAGCAGGGCAAGCGAATCACCTGCACGCTGGTTCCCAGGTAGCCGGTTTTCCTACGGTCCAGCTCCTATCGGCAGCCCGAACAACCCGCCCGTCCATCCCGCCGGGGCGGTTGGCTTGCGCGTCCGCGCCAACGGCGTGCGGGAACATCCGCAACGGGCCGTTGATGGAAGCGGCCGGCAGAAGCTACACTGGCGGCGACGCCCCGATGGATCGAATTCCTTCCCCATGGCGCTAGGCGCCCCCTCCCGTTGTCGTTTTTGAGGTTGTCATGCGACGAGATTTGCTTCCTTGGATTGGCCTGGTTTCGGTGTTCGTTGCCAATAGCGGCTGTGGCGAAAATGCCTACCTCGATCCGGTATCGACCGTGGCGATCGCCGCCCCGTCAAGCGCCGGCGCTCTTAGCGCTCGTCCGGCCGGAGCAGACTGGCCGTGGTTCCGCGGCCCGCAGGGCAACGGCATTTCCCAAGACAAGAACTGGAATGACGAGTGGAACGGCGATGGTCCCAAGAAGCTGTGGGAAGGAAATGTCGGCGTCGGATTCAGTTCGTTTGCCGTGGTGGGGGACAAGGTCTACACCATGGGGCACACGGGCGACGACGACACGGTTTATTGCTTGGACGCCGCCAGCGGTAAAGAAATTTGGAAGCACTCCTACCCTTGCAAGCTGGTCGACAATTTGCACGAAGGGGGCCCGGCCGCGACGCCCACCGTCGATGGCGACCGGGTGTACACCCTTAGCAAGGAGGGGCAACTGTTTTGCCTCAACGCCGCCAGCGGCGATGTCGTTTGGAAGCAGCAACTCGCGGAGTTATTGGAAGTGGCGATGCCGGCCTGGGGCTTTTCCTCTTCCCCGATGGTGTTTGGCGAGAAGTTGATCGTCGAAGCGGGTCGGACTTGCGCGTTCGACAAGAAGACGGGCGAGCTGGTGTGGAAAACGGAGAAGTACAAGCCGGGCTACGGCTCTCCGGCCCTCTTTCAGCCAGGAGACGAACCGCTGGTGGCGGTTTTGAATAACGAATTTTTGCTTGTGGTGCGCGCGGCAGACGGCAGCGAGGTGGGCAAGATCAAATGGGAAACCCCGTTTGAAACCAGCGCCTCCACGCCCATCGTTTCGGAGAACACGCTGTTCATCTCCACCGGCTACAAGCGCGGGTGCATGTTGGCGGCCTTGGCCGACGGCAAGCTGAGCCGCGTCTACGAAAACAAGGAGATGCGCAATCATATGGCCAATTGCGTACTGTTGGAGGGAGTGCTGTACGGAATCGACGGCCAATCCAACGAGCAGCGCCGCTGCAAGCTCAAAGCCATGGATCACAAGACGGGCGAAATCAAGTGGGAGCAGGAAGGTTTCGGATGCGGGACCGTTTTGGCCGCCGACGGCAAGTTGATCGTGCTTAGCGACGAAGGCGAGATCGCGACCGCCCAGGCCACGCCCGAAGGTTATAAGCAGATTTCTCGCGGCCGGGCTCTCGAAGGCAAGTGCTGGACGCTGCCGGTGCTGGCTGGGGGCCGGATTTTTTGCCGTAACGCGAACGGCAACGTGGTCTGTCTCGACGTGAGCAACTAGCCGGCGAGCACATCGTCCTCGAGCATACGACTGCGGGGGCGCTGGGTGCGATTCGAGGGGATGGGAAGGCACGATGCAACAAATCGCCCTCATCGCCCACGACCAGAAAAAGCAGAAGCTGCTCGAATTTGTCGCCCACCATCTGCCGACGTTTCGCCGCTGGCCGTTGGTCGCCACCGGCAATACGGGACAACTGCTGCGGGAACGTCTGGGACTGCCGGTCGAGACCGTGGTGCATGGCCCGAGCGGCGGGGACCTGATCATTGGCGGCCGGGTGGCGACCCAGGGTATCAAGGCGGTGTTTTTCTTTCGCGATCCGCTCACGGCGCAGCCCCACGATCCGGACGTATCCGCGCTGTTGCGGGTCTGCGATGT
>JALHPA010000408.1 GCA_022842745.1 Pirellulales bacterium | reverse complement strand
GTTGCGCGGGAGCACGCGCAGCGCCGACTTCGTCGTGACCGGCTCGTGGGGTCAAAAAGCGGCCCAGGAAGCGGCCAGAGAAGGCGCCGTACACATCGCTTGGGACGGTAAGGAGCACAATTACTCGCGGCTGCCATCCGATTCGCAGGTTCGCAGGTCGGCCAATGCCGCGTATATCCATATCACTTCCAATGAAACGATCCAGGGAGTTCAGTTCGCCGCGGACCCTGACTTTGGCGACGTCCCATTGGTCTGTGACTCTTCGTCCGACTTTCTCTCGCGGCCGGTCGAGATTTCCCGTTACGGGTTGATCTATGCGTGCGCTCAAAAGAATGCTGGCATTGCCGGCGTCACCGTCTGCGTGATACGCAAGGATCTTTTAGAGCGGGTTCCTCAGGGCCTGCCGACGATGCTCGACTTCGCCCAAATGGCCAAATACGATTCGATCTATAATACGCCGCCGGTATTCGCCATCTATGTGCTGCAATTGGTCCTTCGCTGGCTGAAGAACGATATCGGCGGCCTCGCCAACATGGCCCAGCTCAATCAACAGAAGTCCAAGCTGCTTTACGAGGCTTTGGATGGACGCTTCTATCGCGGTCACGCCAATGTGGATTGCCGCTCTCAGATGAATGTGACGTTCCGACTGCCAAGCGAGGAATTGGAGAAGGATTTCGTTAAACAGGCCGAACAACGAAACTTGTTCGAACTCCGCGGGCATCGATCGGTAGGAGGCATTCGCGCCTCGATTTACAACGCGATGCCGATCGAGGGAGTGCAATCCCTGCGAACATTCATGGACGAGTTTCGCCAGGCCCGTGCTTGAAAATCGCCTCGGTGCAAATCGCCCATACGTTGGGACGACTGAATAATTAGCTGGACGTTGAATCGAATCGCAAACGAACTGGGAGTCCGCAAACCTTAGCGCGGTCCATATGCCCCGAGTTATTGTTCTGGATACGCTCAGCCAGGATGGCCTGAATCTGCTGACGGCCGCCGCGTCTCAAGGCATCGAGTATGAGGTCCGCACCGGTTTGAAGGGGGACGCGCTCCGCGACGCGCTTACGCAATTCGACGGCGCCATTTGCCGTAGCGGCGTAAAGCTAACCGCGGACGTTCTGGCCGGGAACCACCGCCTGAAGGCCATCGTTCGCGCCGGCGTGGGCACGGACAATATCGATAAGGTAGCCGCGACGCGACTCGGCATCGTCGTCATGAACACTCCGGCGGGCAATACGCTCAGCACCGCGGAACATACGTTCGCGATGATGCTGGCGCTCTCCCGCCACGTCGCTCCAGCCTATCAAAGCCTGATCGAGCACAAATGGGAGCGCAACAAGTTCATGGGCGCTCAGTTGGCCGATAAGACGCTGGGAATCGTGGGGCTGGGCCGAATTGGCCAGGCGGTTGCCAAGCGGGCGAAAGCCTTCGAGATGAAGGTCTTGGGGTACGATCCGTTTTTGACTCCCGACAAGACCCGCGAATTGGGCATTGAGCCGGTCGAGTCGATTCGCGACATGCTTCCACTGGTCGATTATTTGACCGTCCATACGCCGTTGACGGAAGAGACCAAAAACCTGATCGACCGCGAATCGATCCAACTACTCAAACCGAGCGTCCGGCTGATTAACTGCGCGCGGGGAGGAATATTTGACGAGACGGCGCTGGCGGAGGCGATCGCTGCCCGCCGCATCGGCGGGGTGGCCCTCGATGTGTTTCACGTCGAGCCATGCACGGAAAGCCCGCTGTTTGGCTTGCCGGGCGTCCTTTGCACTCCGCATCTTGGGGCCAGCACCGAAGAGGCCCAGACCCAAGTGGCCGTGGAAGGGGTGGGGTTGTTGGTCGACTATCTGACCACGGGCGCCATCCGACACGCCGTCAACATGAGTCCGTTGGACGCCAAGACGCTGGCCGGACTCCGGGGCGAGTTGGACGTGGCCCATCGTCTGGGTTTGTTGCTCTCGCAACTCGAGCGCGGGGTGGCCAAGACCTGCGTGCTCCATTATCGCGGCGAAGTTGCCTCCAAGAACACCAAACTGGTCACGGCCGCGTTTGCCGCCGGCTTTCTGGAAAACGCATTCGACGAGGACGTCAATATCGTCAACGCCGAAGTTCTGCTCCGCGAGCGGGGCATCGAGTTGGTCGAACAGCGCCGCGGCGACATGGGGGCCTTCAGTTCGATCATTTCCGCCGAAGTCGTGACCGACAAGGAATCCCACCGGGCTGCCGGGACCTTATTCGGAAACAACATGCCCCGCCTGGTCCAGCTTGACGAGCATCGGCTAGAAGCCTATCTCGACGGCACCTTGCTTGTGTTCACGCACCAGGATGTGCCTGGCATCATTGGGCGCGTCGGTACAATATTCGGCCAGCACAAGATCAATATCGCGCAGATGTCCGTCGGCCGCGCCGAACCGGGAGGATCGGCGGTCGGCGTGCTCAATCTCGACCAGGTCCCGTCTCCAGAGGCCCTGAGGGAAGTTGGCGCGAGCCCCGGAATCCATTCCGCGCAAGTGATCCAACTGCCCCCCGCCGGACAGCTCCCAGGCTGGTTGCAGGGCTAAACCCTTGTCGAGCTCAACGTCAACTTTGTGTGAAAATTGGCATTGGGCCGGGTTGAATGCTAAAACGGAGGTTGACGAGCAGACATACGACGACCCGCGACGGTCGTTAGGCTATTTGATTTGACGTCGCCAGGCATTTTTTACAGCCCACGGCGGCTGGATTTCGACACTCGGTCGCGTATCGGCATGATCCATCGCGAATACCCTTCGACGCGACGTGATTTTCTCTTCCGGGCCGGATGCGGATTTGGGGGGCTTGCACTTGCCTCGCTAATCGCCGAGCAACATCGCTCATTGGCAAGTGAAGAACCGCCCCAATCAGCGCCTTCGACTTATAACCCTCTTGCGCCTCGTCAACCGCATTTTGCGCCTCGCGCGAGAAGCGTTATCTGGTGCTTTCTGGACGGGGGTCCAAGTCACATCGACTTGTTCGACCCTAAACCCCAGTTGAACAAGCTGGATGGCCAGCCGCTGCCCGCGAGCTTCGACCGACCCATGACCGCCATGGGCAAAACCGCCTTCACGCCGCTGCTCGGCTCGAAACGGTCGTTTAAGCAGCATGGCCAGTCAGGCACTTGGGTCAGCGATTGGTATCCCGAGATCGCCCGCCATGTCGACGATATCGCCATTCTGAGAAGCTGCGTGGCGGATGGCCTTAACCACGTCGGCAGCATTTGTCAGATGAACACTGGCAGCATCCTGGGCGGTCGCCCGTGCCTTGGCGCATGGTCGCTGTATGGGCTTGGAAGCGAGTGCGACAATCTTCCAGGTTATGTGGTGTTGACGGACTATCCGGAAGAACCGCCGGGAGGCAATCGCAATTGGGGCACCGGCTTCATGCCCGCGTCGTTCCAGGGCACGAAATTCCGCGAAGGGCCTTCGCCCGTGTTGCATGTCGCATCGGATCCTTCGATCGATGAAACGCGCCAGCGTGCGAAGTTGAATCTGATCCAGCGTTTGAACCGCTCTCATGCCGCACTCCGCCCCGAGGACGATCAGTTGCAGGCTCGTATGGCCGCGTACGAGCTGGCATTTCGCATGCAATCCGCGGCGCCGGCGGCCGTCGATCTATCGGACGAAACGGCGGAAACCCGCGCTCTTTATGGCTTTGATCAAAAGGAAACGGCGCGCAACGCCCGCAATTGCTTGCTTGCTCGGCGGCTGGTCGAAAGGGGGGTGCGTTTCGTTCAGCTTTATATGGGCTCCGGCAGCAAATGGGACGCGCATTCCAACGTGGAGGGCAATCATGACCGCTATTGCCGCGAAAGCGATCGACCGATCGCTGGACTTCTGCAAGATTTGAAACGCCGCGGTCTGCTCGACTCGACATTAGTGATTTGGGGCGGGGAATTTGGCCGTACTCCGATGAGCGAGAGCGGCAACGGCCGCGACCACAATCCGTACGGATTCACCATATGGTTGGCGGGGGGCGGCGTCCGCGGGGGAATTACGTATGGTGCGACCGATGAGATCGGTCTATACGCGATCGAGAATAAGGCCCGCGTTCACGACATCCACGCGACCATTCTGCACTTGCTGGGACTGGATCACGAGCAACTGACTTTCCTCCACAATGGCCGGGACGAGCGGCTGACTATTGTGTCTGGTAAGGTGATCCATCCTATTTTGGCCTAGG
>JALHPA010000407.1 GCA_022842745.1 Pirellulales bacterium | reverse complement strand
GGGGAAAGGTGGTGTTTGATTTGGAGCGGGAAGGACGCCCGCTGGCGATTCAGGTCACGCTGGGGCGACGGCCGATGGCGACCGCGGAGGCTCCCGGGTTCGGAAAGCTTCCTGAGAGTGCGCCCTTACCGGAAAAGCTTCCCGAACCGGGAGCACGGCAGCCGTCGCAGGGAGCGGCCGCGACGAGCGGAGGGCCGGTGCCTGTGGCTGTGGGGCGGGGGCAACTGTTGGGAGTCCGCACCGCGCCGGTGAGCGAAGAGATTCGTCGAAGGCTGGCGCTGCCAGCGGCGTCTGGGGCGCTGGTGGTATCGCGCGTGGTGGGCTCACCGGCGGATCGGGCCGGGTTGCCGCTGGATGCAGTGGTGGTGGCGGCGAATGGCGAAGCGGTCTATGAGCCGAGCGATTTGGCGCGGATCGTGTCACAGGTGGGGCCGAATCGAGAGATCGAGATCGAGTATTTTGCTGCCGGCAAGCGGCAACAAGTGAAACTGACGCTGGGCGATGCGTTGGATGCGGGACCATTGGAAGGGGCCGCGACAGCCGAGCCGGTGGGTAAGGCGAGCGGGGCGCAGGGGGGCCGGGCGGACCTTACTGCGCGGGTCGAACAATTGGAGCGGCGGATCCGGGACCTCGAACGCCGAATTCAAGAACTCGAGCGTCGGTAGCTCGGCTTTGATTTGGCCACAGCGATCGAGCCGCCGCAGGCGGGAGGCGTGCTTGCGACGAGGGCTATTTGCTCGCGGCGAGTCGCAACTCCACCTCGTAACGCGAATGGGGCGTGGCCGACTCGACGACCCGCTGGGGGCGGATCGTCAGCTCGCTGGTGGGTTTGCCGTTCCAGCGGGATTGGAAAAGCAGCGTGGCAGGGTCGTCGGGGACGCGGCGTTGCATGCGGAAGGGTCCGGTGGCCAGGGCCGCCAGCTTGCTTGGGTCGCCGACCGTGCCGCGGACGCGGATTTCCCGGCAGCGCTGCTGGGCGTCAAAAAAATAGGTCAAAGCGCCTGCGAGATCGTACTCGCGCACACCGGTCACCAGGGGCACCCGGTAGCCTTGCAGATCGCCGATCGGCAGTCCCGCCGTGACGCGCGGCCAACGGGAGAAGATCCATTGCGGGGTCACGTCAAACCGCAGCGCTTCCGTGTAGTCCACCAACGGTGGCGCGGTGGGATGTGGCGAAGTGGATGGGGCTAGATTCGGGAGAGAAGCAGGCGAATGTGCATTACCAGTCGCCACGGCTGGACTTTGGCCGCCGTCGGCGACGCTTGGCGCGGTCGGATCGGACGATTTGGAAGACTTCGTCCACTCGGAGGCGAAATAGGGCAACCCGACAGCCGCCGCGAATACGAACAGGTAGAAGAAACCCTTGCCCACCATAATCGCTATTGCTTAAACGAAGGAAAGAAGACCTATTTCCTTTGTCGGCAGGCGCAGGGAGGTGTAAGGCGGAACCGAGACTGGGTCGTCACAAGCGGCCCAGTCGGTCTAGATGGCCGAATCCCCGACCAGTTCGACCAGCGCCTTGTGGAGCGATTGCGTGCCGGCCGATATGAATTTGGCTCGATCGACCTGGAATGGCTCACCGGCAAGACCGGTGAGCACCCCGCCTGCTTCGCGGACCAAAAGCGCGCCGGCGGCGACATCCCAAGGGCGGGTTTCGCGGGCAAAGTAGGCGTCGTACCGCCCGGCCGCCACATAGCCAAGATTGAGCGCCGCCGAGCCGGTTCGGCGGACCGCCTGGCAGGCGACGAGGGCTTTCATCGCATCTTCGATTTCTCGCGATCCCGGTTCGACATGGGCGGGAAAGCTGATCGCCACCAGGGCGTCTTTCAGGCATTCCGTGCCGCTGGCGCTAATTCGTTGGCCGTTCAGGTAGGCGCCATGCCCACGGGCCGCGGCAAAGTTCTCCTGTGCAGAGGGATCGTACACGACTCCTGCCAGCAGAGCGCCCTCGCGTTCCACCGCGATGGAGACGGCGTAATGCGGGACGCCGTGGACGTAGTTGGTGGTTCCATCGAGCGGATCGACGATCCAGCGGTACTCCGATGTTCGTTCCACGGGTCCCCGGTCCTCTTCGCCGAGAATGTCGTGAGAGGGGAACTCGGCCAGAATCGTCGCCCGCACCGCCTCTTGCGACGCCAGGTCCGCTTCCGTTACCAGGTCCGAGGGACCCTTGGACTTGACTTGGAAGCGTCCGATCCAGGATTGCAGGACCGTGGCCCCGGCCCAAGCGGCCCGTTCGCAGACCCGCAATAGCTGGGCTTCTTCCGCGGCGCTTTCAAGCGTGTGTCGCCGGTGCGCGTCTTCCGTGCTCATGGTGGCGGTTCCGTGCCGTTTTGGTTGGCGACTAGCGGCGGGAAATGAGTCCAAAATCAAGCCCAAGAACGAACAACATCAGGGTCAGGATGAACGCGAACCCAAGGTAGGTCAAGATGACGAAGACCCGTTCGCTGGGAGGCTTGCCGGTGATTCCTTCCCACATCAGAAACACCATGTGGCCGCCATCGAGAACCGGGATGGGGAGGAAATTGACGACCGCCAGGTTGGCGCTGAGCATGGTCAGGAACATCAACAGGGCGGGAAAGCCATCTTTGGTCGATTGGCCCGCCACCTGGGCGATCGTGACCGGTCCGCCGAGCATCTTAGGCGAAATCTGATGCCCCAGTTTTTGCAGGAAGCGGTAGACCATCGTCAGCGATTCGCCGGTTTTCTCCAGTCCCCAGCCGAGAGCTTGGGCGGGTCCGTCCGCTTTTTTCTCCGCCTGGTCGAGGGACAGCACGATGCCGCGGTCGGCGTTGAAGAACTGTTCCGACTCGGCGGGGGGCAATTCGACGGACCAGTTTTTTGGGCCGCTTTGGATACTCAGTCGGACCCAGCCGCGAGGGTGGAGGTTTTGCATTACCTCCATTGCCAAAGGCCAATCGTTAATGCGGTCCCCTTCGAGCTTGAAGGGCTCGGGTTGACGGAGATCTTTATCGCTTGCCAGCAAAACGGGTGGCACGACCAATTGAATTGAACTTACGACATCTCCCGGTTTGATGCCCGCCTCGGCGGCGGGGCTGCCGGGATCCACACTTTGGACGGTTGGGGAAACGTTGTAGGCGATCCCCAGAGCGGCCGCCGATACCCGCGCGTTGACATGGGAGGGCTCCTCCAACCAGGTTACGGGTCGCAAGCGCGCTCGGATTTCGATTTTTTTGCCGTCCCTTTGGACGAGTAAGGCAACCTCGGGGCGATCGGACGCTCGCCGGGCAAGGCGATCTCCCAATGTCAGGGGGTCGCCAACGGCCTCTCCATCGATCTGGAGAATCCGATCGCCCGCTTTCAAGCCGGCGGCCGCGGCGGGCGAGCCGTCCTGCACGGCCTTGATCGGACTCATTTCCATAACCAAGCCGACGGTCTTTCGCCGGCTGGCAGGAACGATTACCGTCTTCAATTTTGGAACGAAATTCAACTCCGTATTCCCTGCGGTGGACTCACTGGATTGCTCGTCACTAAGGGCGGCATCCGCGCCCCGCAATGTCAGTTCGAGCGGGGCGTTCTGGCGGCGAAAGAGTTCTCGTTGCCAGTCAATCAGATTGTGGATCTCGACTCCGTCCACTTTAAGGATTTCATCGCCTGGGAGCAGATCGGAGGAGACCCGGTTCGCGGCGGAGAATTTTTCCACCGGATAGATGGCGTTCAACTCCAACTTTCGCGGTCCATCGACGCCAATCAGCGGCAAACCGATATCGTTGTGCGGATGCAATCGGAACGTCAGCGGTTTGGACTCGCCGGGTCGTTGGACAACGAATTCGATCCCCTCCTTGACGTTGCTGACTGGGATCCGGGTCCGCAAATCCTCATACAATGGATTCTCCAGTTCGCCGATCCGCACGATCGTGTCATCAGGACGCAATCCGGCCTCCCAGGCGGGCCCGCCGGCGAATACCTGGGAAATGCGGCAGGGGAGCACCTTGATTCCCATTCCGTAGGCTACCGAGGCCATAATCACCGCGAAGACCACGTTCATAATCACACCGGCGGAGATGATCGCCATCCGCTCCGGCACCGACTGCGCCATGTAGCTGCGGGGATCGTACTGCGGGTGAGGGCTCATCGGCTCCGGCGGGAGATCGCCGGAAGGGATATGGGGAGGACTTGCGGTCGATTCCGTTCGCGCGCGTTCCATCTCGGCGGCGGCTTTGTACGGATTGTCGTCCTG
>JALHPA010000406.1 GCA_022842745.1 Pirellulales bacterium | reverse complement strand
CGGTGCAGCAGCCGGAGACGAACGCGGCGGTGATCTACATCATGGACGTTTCGGGATCGATGACGGACGAACAGAAGCAGATCGTGCGGACGGAAGCATTCTGGATCGATACGTGGCTATCCAGCCAGTACGACGGCGTGGAGACGAGCTATATCATCCACGACGCGGCGGCGCGGGAGGTGGACGAAGACACGTTCTACCGAACGCGGGAAAGCGGCGGGACGCGGATCAGTTCGGCGTACAAGGTGTTTTTGGAACTGGTGGGGAAGCGGTTTCCGCCGGCGGAATGGAACATTTATTGCTTTCAGTTCTCTGACGGGGACAACTGGGGAGAGGACAACGAGCAGAGCATCCGGCTGCTCAAGGAGGAGATCGTGCCGCGGGTGAACTTGTTCTGCTACGGGCAAGTGGAGAGCCCGTACGGGAGCGGGGAATACATTCGGTCGCTGACGGCGGCGTTTGGATCGGAGCACCCGAAAGTGACTCTGTCGGAGATCGAGAACAAAGAGGGGATTTTCGCTTCGATCAAGCAGTTTCTCGGCAAGGGGAAGTGAGCGAGCGACAACCGGGCCAGGCAGAGTTTTACGTTTTACGAACCCAATTTTGGCAAGGACCGCAAACCCGCGGCTGGTCCGCGGCAAGCAAGCGATGGCGAGCGTGATCTACGAACCGCTGCCGAAGTATCTGGCCGATATACAGGGCCAGATGGAGGAGTACGCGCGCGGACATGGCTTGGATTTCTTTCCCACGATTTTCGAGCTGGTGGATTGCGACCAGCTTAACGAGGTGGCCGCGTATGGGGGATTTCCCACACGGTATCCGCACTGGCGGTTCGGGATGGAGTACGAGCAGCTCAACAAGAGTTACCACTACGGGCTGTCGAGAATTTACGAATTGGTGATCAACAACAACCCGTGCTACGCATATTTGATGCGGTCGAACGAAATCACCGACCAGAAAATGGTGATGGCGCACGTGTACGGGCATTGCGACTTTTTCAAGAACAACTATTGGTTCAGCAAGACGAATCGCAAGATGATGGACGAGATGGCCAACCATGGCAATCGGGTCCGGCGGTACATGGATCGGATCGGCGTGGACGAGGTAGAGAACTTCATCGACTATTGCCTGAGCATCGAGGATTTGATCGACATTCACTCGCCGTTCATTAAGCGGCGGGAGGATCCTTCCCGGTCGCGATTTGAAGCGAGCAACGTGGACGAGCACGAACCGGACGGCCGGTTCGCGTCGAAGGAATACATGCAGGAGTACGTCAATCCGCCGGCGACGATGGCTCGCGCGCGGGAGCAGCGGGAAAAGGAACGGAACGCGGAACCGAAATTTCCCGCCCAACCGGAACGGGACGTGATGCTGTTCTTACTCGAGCACGCGCCGTTGAAGCCGTGGCAGGTGGATGTGCTGTCGATCATCCGGGACGAGGCGTATTATTTCGCCCCGCAGGGACAGACGAAAATCATGAACGAGGGGTGGGCGAGTTACTGGCACTCAACGATCATGACCCGCCAGGGGTTGGCGCCGAGCGATCTGATCTGCTATTGCGACCATCACTCCGGCACGATGGCGAGCAGCCCGAACCGGCTGAACCCGTACAAATTGGGGATCGAGCTGTTCCGCGACATCGAGGAGCGGTGGAACAAGGGCCGGTTCGGCAAGGAGTACGAGGAGTGCGACGATTACCGCGCCAAGCGGGAATGGGACACCGGCTGCGGAAAGGGCCGGGAGAAGATTTTCGAGGTGCGGCGGATTCATAACGACCAGACCTTTGTGGACGAGTTTTTGACGTTGGAGTTTTGCCGGGAGCACAAGCTGTTTTCCTTTGGTTACAAGCCGGAGGCGGACGCCTACGAGATCGAGAGCCGGGAGTTTCCGAAGATCAAGGAGCGGCTGCTGTTCAGTCTGACGAACATGAGCCGGCCGATCATCGCGATCCGGGACGCCAACTACAAGAACCGCGGAGAGTTGTTCCTCGAACACCGGTACAGCGGGGTGGAGCTGAAGCTGAACTATGCCCAGGAGACGCTGGCGAACCTGGAACGGCTATGGAAGCGTCCCGTACACATCGAGACGGTGCTCGAGGATTCCAAGACGATTCTGTCGTTCGACGGGAAGGAGCATTCCCAATCCCGCTAAGCGGACCGACCGCCGGGAGCGAGAGCGGCGGCGATTCGGAACCGAAAGAAAAACAATGGGAACGGTCGGTTCCGGCTGATAACCCAGACTTACAATTCCGATACCAAAGATTGACCCTACGTTTTATCGAGTGTGTTCCATGAGTCCCCTGGTTGCCCTTGCCCGCGCCCGATTGTTGTCGATTCCTCCGTTCCTATCCGGATGCGAGGTGTTGGAGGTATCGGAGGGGGGGCAGACTTTGCACTGCGAATTGAGTTCGCTGGAAAACCTAGCCTGCACGTTCGAGCGATTCTCGCTGGCGAGCCAGGCGATCGCCGCGGCGGAGATGAGCCGGCTGGCGCGGGTCGCGGATGAACTGTCGCGGCGGTTGACGTATCTTTTGGAACCGATTGCCGAGGTGGAGAGCGACCAAGAGCAGTGCGTCGTGCAGATGCGGTCGGCGCCGCCGGCGAAGAATGAGTCGGAGGCCAGCTATTACGAGTTGCTGGTGAAACGGGGCGGGACTTTGAGTTTGTGCCGGTACGCCAAATCTCCGGGCGCCGTGCGGCGGACGATTCCGGCGCAGGTTACGCGGGAGGTGTTTTTGCGTCTGGTCGACGATTTTTCCGCGGCAGCTCGGTAAGGCAGCCCCAGGGCTATTTGCCCTTCTTCTGCGCGACTTTGGGCAACTTGGGGGTGAGAACGAGGCGCACGAGGGTGCCTCGGGGGGGAATGTTCTCGGTGAGCGCCTCGAAGGCGAGGTTGTCGTTCTCTTGGGAGCTACGGACGGGAACGTCCAACAGGGCGCTGGCGAAATTGGAGACGCAAATGAAATCGCCGCCGTCCGCCAGGTAGTGGCGCTGGCCGGTGGTTTCGTCTTTCCAGAAGCCGCTGCCGGCGAAGACCCAGGGGAAGGTCATGGCCTGGCCTGTCGCGAGATGGCGGACCCATTGCTGGGCCGGTGAACTTTGCGGTTTGCCTTTTTCGTCGGTCCAATAGCAATCCACCGCCACCTCGGTTCCGCTGGCGGGGACGTAGTGGGGTTCAAACTTGGCGGCGCCCCCTGGTTTTGCGCCGAGGGCCAGGAGGGCGGCGTGGATGTAGTAGGCGCGGGTGCGGACGGAGACGATGGACTCGTGTTCCTTGGTGTTGGTTGGGCAGGCGAACATTTCAAGCTGGCCCTTGGTCAGGCAGACCGTCCCCAGCATGGTGATTCGCTTCTTTTTGCCATCCAGCCAAACGTCGGCGTCGGGGGCCAGGCGTTTCATTCCTCCGCGTTCGAGTTCCTTGCCGATGCGGGCGATCTCCGCCTGAACGGCGGCGGCTTTGGCCTTGGCGGCCTCGGCCGGATCTGGCTCGTCCGCATTGCCGCCATCGGATTTGGCGGCGTCTGATTTGGCGGCGTCGGATTTAGTGATGGCGGACTCGGTTGCTGGCTGGCCAGGAGTTTCGTCGGCCGTCAGCGGGTACAGCGCCACGGAAAGGGAGGCGGTTGCGATTGCGACGAGCGGCACAAGTCGTTTGAACATGGCGGGTGACAGCGATCGGGAAAAAGCGTGGGAGGAGCGGCAGCGTTGGTGGTGGGACGGATCGGCTACCATCGGGTCGGACTATTGCTAAGATAGCCCTTTCGTTGCCAAATTGCCAAGCGAAGTGGTGCGCCTGTGTCGAACAATGGATCCGCGACAACATCGAGTCCCGCGAAGCCGTCCGAGGTGGTTTTGTTAGGGATGGCGATCGAGGAGGTGTGGCACCCGTCGGCGCCGAAGCGATTGCGCGAGAGTTTGCCGTTTGGGAAAGAGGAGGATGGGTGGCGGGCGTGGCGACGGCTGGTGAGCGAGCGGGGACGAAAGGAGCGAAAGCGGCTGAGGCGGCTGATTTCGCTGATCGAGGCCGGGGAAGGCGCCTCGGGGGATTCAAGAAAGATAACGCGACTGATGGGGGGACTGGCGTCCGGGGGGGGCAAAAAAGCGGCGGACGCGGCGCGGGCGATTGCGCAGTTGGGCCAACCGGGCGCACTCGAGCCGCTCGATGCGGGGAGGCTGGCTTTGGCGGGTTGCTACGCGCTGCCAGGGTTGGCCG
>JALHPA010000405.1 GCA_022842745.1 Pirellulales bacterium | reverse complement strand
ACCGCTGGCCGAAGAAAATCGACCGGGGATGGATTGAATATGTTCATGTGCGATACGGGCGGTCCGCGCTGGGGGGCGTACAAAAGCCTACGCCTCATGCAGCGGCAGCCAATCCGACTACGGATGCCGAGGGCGGCACGAAAGTGGAGAAATGATGTCCAAGCGGAGAACATCGGGCGTTTCGCCCACGTTTCGGTAAATGGTGCAACTTTATCTCGAATAGGTAGGTGGATTCAGTCCCGCTGGCATGCCCTCGACCTACGCGCGCAATTCGCTCGGCCCGTTTATCGTTTTGACCAGCGTTGCCTTGGTCACGGTTCTCTTGTGGTGGGCGCAGGCGGTGGTCATTCCCATCGCGTTGGCCACGCTACTAACGTTTCTGTTGGCGCCCGTGGTTCAGTTCCTCCAGAAATGGAGACTCAATCGCATTGCGGCGGTCACGGTGGTGGTGACGGTTGCAGCCCTGCTGTTGGCCGGGATGTTATGGGCGGTCGTGCTGCAAAGCGATCACCTGGCGGAGGCGATCCCTGAATACGAACGCAATTTGGAGGAGAAGATCCGCGACCTGGGGGCAAATGGCCGCAACGGCTTTTTTTCCAAGGTGTCGGACGCCGCGGCGCGCATTTCCCGGACGATCCGCGAGAATCTACCGGTGTCGGAAGGGTCATCCACGCATGTCCAGCCCGTGGAAGTGGTGAACGGTGAAGGGCCGCTGAGTCCGGCTACGCTATGGGGGCTAATCGGCAGCTTGCTCGAGCCCATTGCCACCGCCGGCCTGGTGGTCGTGCTCGTGGTGTACATGTTGATTCGCCGCGAGGATTTGCGCGATCGACTGATCAGCCTGCTGGGACGGGGACGATTGACTGCCACGACCAAGGCGCTCGACGAAGCCGGGCAGCGGATTAGCCGCTATCTCTTGGCGCAATTGATCGTCAATGGTTCGTTCGGGGCCGCGGTTGGGATCGGGTTGTTTCTGATTGGGATTCCCTACGCATTTTTATGGGGGCTGCTTGCGGCTATTTTGCGTTATATCCCCTATCTGGGCCCCTGGCTGGCGGCCCTGCTGCCGCTGGGGCTGAGTCTGTTGGCGCAGGAGGGGTGGACCGCGCCATTGGCGGTGCTGGCGTTATTTTTGACGCTGGAGTTGATCAGCAACATGATCATGGAGCCGTGGTTTTATGGAAAGAACATTGGCGTGTCGGAAGCGATGGCTCTGATTTCGATTGCTTTCTGGACTTGGTTATGGGGACCGATGGGGTTGATGTTGGCCATGCCATTGACGGTCTGCATGGCCGTCTTGGGGCGCTACGTCCCGTTCCTGACCTTTTTTGATACCTTGCTGAGCGATCAACCTCCCCTCTCGCCGGCGGCTAGCTTTTATCAGCGGCTGCTGGCGCACGACGAGGACGAGGCATTGGAGATCGCCGAGAGCTTTCTTAAGGACCACGCGCTGGAGGGGGCGTTCGATGAACTGATTGTGCCCGCCATGATCGCCGCTCGGAGGGACGTCGACAGCCATCAACTGACTGCCGACGAGCGGGCATGGATTTTGGGCGCGGTCGGCGAGATTGCCGAGCAACTATCGGGATTTGACCGGGCGAAATCCGCGAGCGATGGAGCGCTAGCCAATTCGCCGAGCGATTCGCCAGCTTCCGTGGACCGCCCGCTCTTGCTGGGCGTGCCCGCGCGGGATGTGACGGATGAGGCGGCGATGAGGCTGTTGGAGCGGCTGTTTGACGCGCACCGGAGCGACTGGCAAGCGGTGCGGTCGGTCACTTTGTCCTCGGAGCTGGTGGCGCTGGTTCAAGAACGGCAGCCGCAGGCGGTCTGTATTTCCGCATTGCCGCCTGGAGGGTTGTCGCATGCGCGCTATTTATGTTTGCGTTTGCGGGCGGCGAATCCGCAGTTGAAGATCGTGGTTGGGCGATGGGGATTGGTTGCGCCGGCGGACAAGAACCGCGAATTGCTGCTGGCGGCCGGTGCGGATTATGTGGGACTGTCGCTGGCGGAAACCCAGAAGCAGATTCATAGCGCCTTACTAACGGCGAGTCCGCGGGATACGTCGGTTGACGCTTCATCCAAGGGGTCCGAGCGGGGGTCGGTCCTGGCGGCACATTAACTCGGCTGGCGGGACTGCAAATCGGCGAGCGAAGCGCTGGTCGTATTCCGGCGGTGTTTCAGCTCCGCCAATTGGTCTCGCTCGCGAGCGATGACGTCGGCGGGCGCGCGGCTGACGAACGACTCGTTGGCCAGTTTCTTCTCTTTGGCGGCGATAAAGCCATCGATCTTGGCCAGTTCTTTTTCGTTTCGCTCGATTTCGGCATTCAGGTCGATGTGCGCGGACAAGTCGACGAACACCTCTCCGCCTGGAAAGGCGAAGCTGGCAGAAAGCGGGGGGGCAGCCACGGAGTGGCCCCAAGCATCGGCCGAGGCGCCGGCCATCGAATGGAAGTACGGCGCCATGGGGCGCAACAAGGCCGCGGCGTCGTCATCGCATCGCACGGTGAAGCGGATCGGGGTCTTGGGGAGGATATTCTGGCGGCTGCGGATTTCCCGCAGCCCGCCGAGCACCGCCGCGAACCGGGCGAATCGGGCTTCGATCTCGGCATCTTGCAGGGACTTTTCCACGGCGGGCCAGGGGGCAATACAGATGCTCTCGGCCGCCGCCGAGGGGTTGTCCAGGCCGCGCATTGGGGCGTGCAGCGCTAGTAGTTGCCACACCTCCTCCGTCAAAAACGGAACCACCGGATGCAGGAGCCGTAGGAGCGTATCGAGGGCGTGTGCCAGTACCCGTTGCGCCACCTCTCGCTCACGGGGATCCTGCAAGCGGGTTTTGATCATTTCCAAGTAGAAGCTGCAAAATTCGTCCCAGGCAAAGTCGTACAACGAGCGGGCCGCGTCGGCAAATCGAAAGGTCTCGATCGCAGCCGTCACCTGCTCCGTCACCGTGGCGAGGCGGCTGAGCATCCAGCGGTCTTCGATCGCCAGCCGCGATCGGTCCACCTGGCCTGGCGTATAGCCAGAGAGGTTCAAGAGCGCAAATCGCGCGGCGTTCCAGAGTTTATTACAGAAGTTGCGGGCCACTTCAAACCGCTCGCTGGTTACCATGCCGCGAGGAAGCGCCGCATCCTCCGGTTTGCTGGCCCATTGAGTGGAAAACGCGCCGCCGCAGTGAGGGCAGACAATTCTGGGCAGGACGCGATTTTTTTGGGTCTGCTCAATTGTTTTTTCGCAGTGGGGGCACTCGAACTCGACCGGCATGCGCACGTCCTGGGTTTCGGTCGCCATCGACGTTAGCGCGAACCGCAGGGCATCGGCCCCGAACTTGGCGATCACGTCCAGCGGATCGACGCCGTTTCCCTTGGATTTGGACATCCCCTCCCCGAATCCGTCTAGGATTTTGGGATGGATGTACACCTGGTGGAAGGGAATCTGGCCCAGGTTGTACAACCCGGCCAGGACCATTCGCGCGACCCAGAGTGTGATGATGTCGCGACTGGTGAGGAGGACGTTGGTGGGATAGAAGGCCTGCAACTCGGGCGTATTTTCGGGCCAACCCAAGGTGCTATGGGGCCAGAGGGCGGATGAGAACCAGGTGTCGAGGACGTCAGGATCCTGCGAAAGCTGGATATCTCTGGAAATTGCCTCTGGCCGCAGATCATCAAGCGGACAAACGAGCCAGCGCTGGTTTTCGGCGTCAAATTGCAACGCCACGTCCGTTCGGCGCCCAAATGTTGCTTGAATTGTTCGCTCAGGTCCAGTAGCGTACCAAACTGGTATCCGGTGCCCCCACCATAGTTGGCGGCTCACGGGCCAGTCTCGCTTTTCGCTCAGCCAGTCGAGATATCCTTTGGCGTACCGCGGCGGGTGGAGCGTCACTCGGCCGTCGGTCACGGCGTCCATTGCCATCTGGGCCAGTCCCTTGCGGCCATCGTCGTGGTCCCCCATCTTCACAAACCACTGATCGGCCAGATACGGCTCGATCGGCGTCTTGGAGCGATCGGAGTGCGCCAAATCGATTTCGCGCCCTTCCACCTTGTCCACTAGACCCAGCCCGTCGAGATCGGCGACCACCCGCTCCCGCGCTTGCTTCAGGGTCAATCCGCGGTAAGGACCGGCGTTGTCGTTGAGCGTGCCATCGGGGTTCAAAATATTGATCATCGGCAGCGACTGCCGCTTCCCGACCTCGTAATCGTTCGGATCGTGGGCCGGAGTGATC
>JALHPA010000404.1 GCA_022842745.1 Pirellulales bacterium | reverse complement strand
TGATCGAGGCCACGGGGGGTGGTCCGACGGTCACCGATAGCCGAGGAATCCCTTGGAGCGGAACCTTTGTAAACGCCAATGGCGACCTGTCGGTGGATCTGCGCTCAAACATCGCCGCCGAGTCGCGGGCCAAGATCGTTTACGAAAACTTGCTGAAGTTCACCGATGACCCCCATGTTCAGGAATCGCTGAAATTCCTCATGACTCGGGAGATCGCCCACTTCCAGCAGTTCGCGGCAGCCCTCGCAACGGTAGAACCGAATTTCCCGCCGGGGGCGCTGCAAGGAGATCTACGGTTCACGCATACCTACTTCAACATGTCCAATGGGGAAGACGTTCGAGGGCCATGGAACGAAGGCGCCGGACCTTGGCCCGCCGGGGAGCAATGGGAATACGTCTCCGATCCAGTGGCCCAGGTGCAAAATTCGCAGGGCCAGGATGACAAAGAGCCGAGCGGCCACCAGCGGGACGAGCAAGCGGCCCGCAAGATGGAAAAGCAACTGGCCAAGCGTTTTGCCGCGGAAACCGCCCCGAACGGCGCCAATCAGCAGTGGTCCAGCTACAGCGCTTCGCAAGAGCTGCGCAGCTAAACACCGATATGTTGAACCGGTTTACGCCGCCTTAGGTGGAAGGTACGGCGAGCGGAACCAATGAGTCCGGGCCACCGTTCTGGCTCATGGCCCGAATCTCCTCGGTGATCTTCATCGAGCAGTACTTCGGTCCGCACATACTGCAAAAATGAGCGCTCTTGAATGAGTCTTGGGGAAGCGTCTCGTCGTGCATCCGGCGAGCCGTCTCCGGATCCAAAGAGAGGCGAAATTGCTCGTTCCAGTCGAAGGCGAAGCGAGCCCGGCTGAGCGCGTCGTCCCGATCTCGCACCCCCGGTCGATGCCGGGCCAGATCGGCCGCATGAGCCGCGATCTTGTAGGCAATCACCCCCTGCTTGACGTCGTCTCGGTCGGGCAATCCCAGGTGCTCTTTCGGCGTTACGTAGCAAAGCATCGCCGCGCCGCTCCAGCCAGCCAAGGCGGCGCCGATCGCGCTGGTGATATGGTCGTACCCCGGCGCAATATCGGTCACCAGCGGGCCCAGGACGTAAAACGGCGCTTCGTGGCACCACTCCATCTGCCGCTTGACGTTCCTGTCGATATGATCCATCGGCAGGTGCCCCGGACCCTCGACCATCACCTGCGTATTTTTTGCCCAGCCGCGCTGCGTCAGCTCCCCCAGCGTCTTCAACTCGGCGAACTGCGCCTCGTCGCTGGCGTCGGCGATGCTGCCGGGGCGGAGGCTGTCTCCCAAGCTCCAGGTGACATCGTACTGCCGCATGATGTCGCACAGGTCCTCAAAGTGGGTATACAGCGGATTTTGTTGCCGGTGCGTCATCATCCATTTGGCGATCAGCGAACCGCCGCGGCTCACGATGCCCGTGACCCGGTTGGTTGTCAGGTGCAGGTGCTCAAGCAAGATCCCGCAGTGGACCGTCATGTAATCCACCCCCTGCTGGGCCTGGTGCTCGACCATGTCGAGGAAGTGCTGGGGGCGCATCTCCTCAATATGTCCTCCCAACTCCTCCAGCATTTGGTAAATAGGGACCGTGCCGATCGGAACGGTCGAGGCGTCGATGATGGCGGCCCGAATCCGGTCGATATCCCGTCCTGTCGAAAGGTCCATGACGGTATCGGCGCCGAAATGCACCGCTGTATGGAGCTTGTCGAGCTCCTCGTCCAAATTGCTCGTGACAGCCGAGTTGCCGATGTTGGCGTTGATTTTGCACCGGGCCGCAATTCCGATTCCCATCGGCTCCAGGCGCTTCTGCAAATGGACCCGGTTGGCGGGTATCACCATCCGGCCCCGGGCCACCTCGTCCCGGACCGTTTCCGCCGATAATTGCTCGCGGCGGGCCACAAACTCCATTTCCGGAGTAATCGTTCCAGCCCTGGCTTGTTCGATTTGAGTCATCGATCCCCTGCCGTTCAGTTTTTGAACCGGGCCGTTCGGCCCGAGACAAGACAATTGATGGAAATACTTGCTCCCGGCCGCTGCCTACGAACCAGGAATTCCTGGTTCATCCTAATGGACATCGCCCCCCTGTCAACGCAGCGGACCGGCCGGTACAGGCCGCCTCGTGAGCCGGTGGCTCGTTGTCCCCTTGAGTATGCCAGGCCGTGGTTCCGTCGCCTTGCGGCGCTTGCCGCGGTGGATGACGCCCGGAGTGGAAAAACAGGAGGTTTTGGGGATTTTTCCCGGTCGGGTTATCTCAAACGCGCGAGTTGTCGGATTATGACGATCGTGCATTCCACCGATTGGAATCTCTCGCCCCGCTACGCGACATAATCTCTTGCGACCTGGCGGGTTGTGAGTAGATTCGAGATTTGAGAGTCGTTGGCCACTTGAAGGGGCCAGCAGTTGCCTGCATTGACGCGCACCGACGACCCGCTTGGAAGGATGTGCTGATGTCGCCTGTCCGCCCGCCCAAACCGGACGAAGTCGAGCATTTGCTCCGCAACGCTCAATTGCGCGATGAGCTGGAGCCATTTTTTGACGAATCCATTCACCGGCTCGACGCTCACCAGTTGTCGACGCCGGTGGAAAACGAGTTTTTGGCCTCCATGCTCGCCTGGGAGCGTGCGCCGGTGCTCCCCATTTCCCAATGGTTCTGCCCGGAGCTGTCCCTTTTGCATCCCGATTTGCTGGATGACCGGCAGCTTCGCGCGCATCTCTGGGAGGTCATCGAGCTATTGTTCGAGAAGCGAATCGTTCTCGATTTCACCGACCACCTCAGCGACCGCCAACTGTATACGCTGATCTACCGGGACATCCTCCCTTCTCCGGAGAAAAAAATAGAAAACACGAAAAACTTCTTACATTGGGACTGCTCCGACGCGGCCGGCAACGTGGATACGTGGCTGCGCTATTACGCCAACGATGAGGACCGCGCCCTGTGGGCCGAAGAATCCCAATCGGAACTCCCCCCCGCGAATTCCCCCCTTTCCCGCGCCGGCTCCCTCGGGAACCCTGACCAGTACGGTCGCTCTTTTATTTCCGTAAATGCGGAGCGTCTTGCGGCGCGATTGGGGAAAACTTGTCAATTTATTTGAAATCTCATCCCGCGGTAATTCTGCCGACACAAGCATCTCCGATACTTCCCGTAGTGAACCAGGACACGGATGCCCGGAAACTTCAGGGGACTCCTGATGATGCGGAAATTCGATGCCGTCGTGGTCAGCGACTTGCACCTAGGGGCACGTAATTCTTGCACGGACGACTTTCTACGGTTCCTCGAGTTCATTGACACCGACTGCCTGATTCTGAACGGCGACCTGTTCGACGACGAGCGGTTGCGTCGGCTCCGACCCTGCGACGTGCGCGTGATCGACGCGCTCCGCCTGTTTGGGCAGTCGCGCAGGGTCGAATGGCTGCTCGGCAATCATGATCCTCCCGCGGATTGGTTCGCGGGCTTGCTGGGAATTGAAACCCGCGACGAGCTGCTGCTGGACGTGGGCGGTCGGCCGTACCTGGTCTACCACGGGCACGGATGGGATCGTTCGCTGGAACTGCCGGGCATCTTGATTTCCACCGCCGATTGGATTTATGCCGGCTGCCAATGGGTCGATCCCTCCCACCGGCTGGCGCGGGTGTTGAAGCGCAAGAGCAAGGTCTTCTGCCGCGCAGTGAATAAACTGCGAGTTCGCGCCATCGCCACGGCGCACGAACGGGCCTTGGCGGGAGTGATTCTCGGACACACGCACGTTGCCCATGACGGCTGGTTTGAAGGCAAGCACTACCTGAATTCAGGTTGCTGGACGGAGCGACCCGCGGGTTTTGTCGGCGTGCGTCAAGGTCGAGCCCGGCACTATACATGGAACAATGGCGCCGCTCCCAAACTCACGAGCTTTGCCCCCGCGGCGGCAGCAAGCGAGCTGGAATGGCCAGGAGGCATGCTGACGCCCTGTTGATACTTGTTTGCGGCTCGGACGTTCCGGCGTCGTGGCCGGCGACAAATCCAGAGCCTCCGCCCTGCTGCCAGCCCTTTCCAAACTCGCCATGTCCAAGGATTGGTATCGCCGATTGGGAGCTACGAGCTTCAACCTCGTGCATCGGTGCAGCCTGGTCTACAACACTTGTTGGGAGGATCCACGGCTGGATCGAGCCGCGCTGGACGTTGGCTCCCAGGACTCCATCGCGGTCATTACGTCGGCCGGCTGTAACGCGTTGGACT
>JALHPA010000403.1 GCA_022842745.1 Pirellulales bacterium | reverse complement strand
CAACATACCACCAATACGAGTCGGGATCGAGTTTCTGTTCGCGCATTCGGGTTTCGAGCATTTCCAGCCGTTCTTCGCGCTGGCTGCCGCCGATGATTTCGCCCACCTTGGGGACGAGAATATCCATCGCCCGCACCGTGCGGCCGTCGTCGTTGACGCGCATGTAGAAGGGCTTAATTCCGCGCGGATAGTCGTGGAGGATCACCGGGCGCTGGAAGACCTGCTCGGTCAAGAACCGCTCGTGCTCGGCCTGCAAATCGTTGCCCCAGGCGACCGGAAACTCGAACGTCTGGCCCGAAGTTTTAAGGCGCTCGACCGCTTCGGTGTAGGACAGCCGGACGAAGTCGCTGGCCACAATCTGTTCCAGGGTGTCGACGACGGTTTTGTCGACCCGGTCGACAAAGAACCGCAGATCTTCGCCGCAATCCGATAAGACATCGCGAAAGATGCGCTTCAAGAACCGCTCGGCGAGGTCCATATTGTCCGTCAGCTCATAGAACGCCATTTCCGGCTCGACCATCCAGAACTCGGCCAGATGGCGGGAGGTGTTGCTGTTTTCCGCCCGGAAGGTGGGGCCAAAGGTGTAGATCTTGCCGAGTCCGCAAGCGTAGGTCTCGCCGTTGAGCTGCCCGCTCACGGTCAGGTAGGCCGGTTTATGGAAGAAATCGGTCGAGTAGTCGACCGCCGGTCCCGTTTTGGGAATTTTGGCCAGGTCGAGCGTGGTCACGCGGAACAATTCGCCCGCCCCTTCGCAGTCGCTGGCGGTGATGATGGGGGTATGGACGTACAGGAATCCCTGTTCCTGGAAGAACTCGTGGATCGAACGGCTGACGCGGTTTCGCAGCCGGGCGATCGCGCCGAACGTATTGGTACGGGGGCGCAGATGGGCGATCGTGCGCAGGAACTCGTAGGAGTGCCCTTTTTTCTGCAAGGGGTACGTTTCGGCGTCGGCCCAGCCGTGGACGGTGATCTGGCTGGCGTGGACTTCGGTCGCCTGGCCTTTGGCGGGGGAAGCCTTGATTTCGCCCTCGACCGTAACGCTGCAACCGGCGGTAAGGCGGCGGACGTCCGACTCGAAGTTGGGGAGTTGACCGTCGGCCACGATCTGGGCGTTGGCCTGGCACGAGCCGTCGTTCAACTCCAGGAAGGAAAAGCCCCCCTTGGAGTCGCGGCGGGTGCGGATCCAGCCTTGCAAACGGACCTGGCGGCCGATGGACTCGGGCAGGCGAACAGCGGCGACGGTGAGTTTTTCCATGAACACCCGGGTTGCTTAAGTTGAACAGGTCGACCATATCTGGACGCTCGGATACCGGAGAGCGGAGTTCCGCCGCGTTCCGCTTCTTCAATATCCAAATCAGACTGAATTGCGGCAATGGGTTCGAAGGCTACCGGGACTGCCGCGCCAATGGAAATTCCTGCTAAGTCTCGGCCTGTCATGCAATTCGCGGCCGGCGATCGTTTGAGCGCCGCGGTGCGACGAGCCGCATTAATTTCGCGCCGAGTTGGCGGTTGGCGCGGCGGGGGACAATTCGTTCGAGCCTGGCTTTGACTTTGGCATGTCGCACGATGTGGGATCGCATCGGTAGGGCTTTCGGCTTTGGTATAACTCGATCCGCGCTTGGCGAACCGGTTTTTCTTCGGGGGGGGCTTTGCGCTCTGCTTCCTGGGCGTGCTGCAAAGCGGCTGCGTAATCTCCCAGCTCGGCATAGGAAGAGGCCAACACGGACTCTGTGATCCAGTCCGTTTCCGGAAGGGTTTGCGCATGTGCCTGGATCAGCTCCAACGCAAGCTTCCCGTTCCGACACTGATCGTCCGGACAAGACGAAAGTAATATCGAGGCTTGCACGCGCGACTCCGCGGCAAGTTCGGGGCTGCCGTGGTCGATGCACAACAAGTACGCTGCAATCGATTCCCGATAGCGACCCGTAAGCTGCGAAAGCTGTGCAAGAGTTAATCTGAGTTCCGGGTTATCGGGGAACCGTATGAGAGCCGATTCGCAGTCCGCTAGGGCCAGGGGATGCGCCTTGCGCACGATTCGGCACCAGATTCGACAATAGTGTACATGGGCCTCACTTGCGCCGTTCGCAACGGCCTCGTTGAGAAGCGATTCACTCTCCCCAAATCGGTCCAGGTAATAGAGCACGATGCCCTTGTTGGCCTGGTGAACTGGATTCCTGGAATCCAGGATCAGAGCCATTTCGGCACACTGCAAGGCGTCGTCGAGACGTCCGGCGGCAAATAACGTGTTCGATTTGACGCTCAATTCAGTAGCCAAGCGCTCTCCTACGACCCAGGTAAACAGCTCGCGCAGACCGAATTTTTCCAATAACCCCACCAGCTTGTTCGTCCGACGCAGTGCCGCCGTGGGGTCTTTGCGCCAGCGTCTTCGAGCCAGCAAGAGCCAGATTGCCGGCGTCGCAAGGACGAGTGAGATGATTGCTATCAGTGGAAAGAGGCGGATTCGATCGACCGCGACCAAAAAGAGGGCGGCGATCGCCGTCAAGGCAAAGCAACCACGCAGGCTGATGTGGAATCCGCGCCGCCGAGGCAAAGTGTGTCCCATCCGTTTTGGCCTCCGCGCTTGATTCCGCCTCTGGACGTGGGCTGTTTGTTAGTGCCCGCCGTGGGCCAGCCAGCGTTCGGCGTCCAGGGCCGCCATGCAACCCGTGCCAGCGGCGGTCACTGCCTGGCGGTAGTAGTCGTCGGCCACGTCTCCGGCGGCGAAGACCCCTTCCACGCTGGTATTGGTGCGGAAGGGGACCGTCCAGCGGACGTATTTCTTGGACGTCAGTTCGAGCTGGCCATTCAGAAAGGAAGTGTTGGGAGTATGGCCGATTGCCAAGAATACTCCGGCCGCGGCTCGCTCCTGCGTTTCGCCGTGGCCGGTATGCGCCAGCCGAACGCCGGATACCCCCTGCTTTTCGTCTCCCAGAACCTCGGCCAGAGCGTGGTTCCACACGATTTCGATCTTGGGATCGTTCTTGGCCCGGTCCGCCATGATCTTCGATGCCCGCAATTCATCCCGCCGATGGACCAGATAGACGCGGCTGGCGAACTTGGAGAGGTAGGTCGCCTCTTCGACCGCCGAGTCTCCGCCACCGATTACCACCAGTGGCTTGTTGCGAAAGCGGGGCAGCGCGCCATCGCAAACCGCGCAGGCACTGACTCCCCGATTCTTGAACGCCTCTTCCGACGGCAGACCGAGGTAATTGGCCCGGGCGCCGGTGGCCACGATTACGCAATCCGCCTCCAATGGCTCGCCGGCCAGGGGGAAGAGCTTGAAGGGGCGGCGGCTAAAATCCACTTTGGCAATGTCGTCGGTGACGATCCGGGCGCCGAAATTGGCCGCCTGTTGCCGCATTAGCTCCATCAGCTCCGGCCCGCTGACTCCTTCGTGCCCATGTGGCGCCATCAGGCCCCGCCGCGCCGGCGCGATGGCGTGATTCAAATAGTGCTCGAGGTCTCCCGCCGGCCAGCCGGGGAAGTTTTCCACTTCCGTGGTCAGCGATAATTGTCCCAGGGGGAGGGTGCCCGCGATGCGGTTTTCCTCGGTGATGGCGCCCTCGAACACCAGCGGACGCAATTCCGCCCGCGCTGCATAAATCGCGGCGGTCCAACCTGCGGGTCCGCTGCCGATGATGACCAATCGTTCTGACATAACTATTCGCCCTTCCCTGCGCCTGGGCCGCCGTCAGCCGACACGCAGCCGGTAGCCCGGCGCAGACGCGGTCGGCAAAGCCAAAGGAAATGAATTGGAAAACAGGCCAGAATTATAGGCCCCCGGACCGCGGTGTCTAAGGGTCGGCAGTTGCGCCGCTGTCGCGATCGTGGCATTTTCGTTGACACTTGGATTTTGGGGCGGAAATTTCAGTGGCGGCGGAGTTTTTCGCCGTTGCGCGGCGCCTGCGGCTCTGCGCGGCTGGATTGGGTCCTTACAATGGGGAGTCGCCCACGTTCCCAGTTCCAGGCTTCGTTCCATGTCGCTCTTCGAGGCCGCCGAAGCGGAAAATCGCCGCCGCGCCCAGCCGCTGGCGGCACGCATGCGCGCGCGCTCTTTGGCGGAGTTCGTGGGCCAGCAGCATTTTTTAGGGCCGGGCAAGCTGCTGCGCCGGTTGTTGCAGGCGGACCGGCTTGGGTCGGTATTGTTCTATGGACCGCCCGGTACAGGCAAGACGACGCTGGCTCGGCTGCTGGCGAATGAAAGCCAGAGCGTGTTTCGGCAGCTTAGCGC
>JALHPA010000402.1 GCA_022842745.1 Pirellulales bacterium | reverse complement strand
CACGTTGCCTAGTACCTGGCTGCACGGCCAAGCCAACGACTCGGCCGTCATGGACCTGCTTTCGGCCCTGCGGACGGAAGACGACGAAGCCGTCTGCAAGCTGGTCGCCGACCAGCTTCGCCACGGCGTGGGAGTCCAATCGATCTGGGATGCTTACTTCCTCGCTGCCGCGGAGCTACTGGTACGTCAGCCTGGGATTGTGGCCCTGCATGCGGTGACCTCTACCAACGCCCTCCGCTTTGCGTTCGACACGGTGGTCGACGATCGCACTCGGCGGCTCATTTTGCTCCAGAACGCGGCTTTCCTGGCCCTTTTCCGCCGCGAGCCGGCGATGAAAAACAAGGAGTTCCGTTTGGACAAACTTGCCGCCGTGCCCCTCGCCGACGCCGCCGCCGCGGAGAAAAGTCCTGCCGCCGCCGTCGACGAACTTTGCCACGCCATCAGCCAGGATCGCCTCCAGGCAGCCGGCAAGCTGCTTGGATATCTTGAGCAGCACCCCGATCCCCGACCCTTCCTCGATGCCGCCCGGGTCCTCGTATTCCGCAAGGGAACCGACTCCCACGACTACAAATTCAGCTCCGCCATCATGGAGGACTACCTGCAGATTTCGCCCCAATGGCGAGCACGCTACCTTGCCGCCAGCGTCTTCAACCTCCGCGGCGCGGAGGGGCCGGATAACCCGCTTGTCGAACGGATCAAGAGTGCCTTGGCGTGAGGCGCTGCTCTTGTACACCCACTCCGCGCCGGCGCTGAGGACTTCTTGGAGCAGGCGGCTTGCCGCCGTTGGCCTGGACTCGTTTCGGCACGCCGATTGCAAATCTGTCCCACCCGTTGCGTGGGCCGTAAACGAAGACCAGGTGCGTCAGGCTACCGAGGAGAAACTGGGCCTCAGGATCCTGTTGGGTTTCCGCGCCTATCCCCAGCAGGCGAGAACGTCGGTCAGCCCCCCAGCGTTCGAGGTCAGTCCGACACGGTAGTAACGGCCCCCGCAACTCCTCTTTGTTCGGTCGAAGGTATGCATTCGACCCGCGCGATAGTGGGCCATCGACCGACGAATCGGCTCAATGTGGCACAACTGGGCAACCATAGGATCGCTGCACTACCAAGACCACCGCTCCGGTCCCCGCGAATCCCAGCGGTTCCACAATCGTCCACCACAGCGGCATGCCGGCGTGCAAGTCAATTCCCAGCATGATCAGGCCGTGCGCCTGCGCTACCCAGCCCAGAAACCGGATCAGGTTCCAATGCCGCACGACGTCGGTCGCGGCATACAGCAAGGTGCAGCCATGCAGGGCATACGCGGCCGAAGCAGACCGGGTTAGGTAATCGACCAACGGGGCGCTCGGCATCTCTCCCAACCCGACGAACCGGTGCCCCCACTCCATCGCCTCCCGCGGCAAAAACACTGCGATCAACGCGCAACAATCCATTATTCCTAAGAACCGCAACACGAACACGAGTCCGGAATAGGGCACGTTGTGCTCCTGCGTGGATCGGTCCCTTCGGTCAGCGCAAAATAATCGAGCGGCCGCCGCGTACTTCCTGTGTCTTGCCTACGCAGTCAGACTGTCGCGCTTCTGTTCCATCGGCTTGAGGAAGTGCGTCGTGATCGCGTCCTTGATCGGTTGAGGATCGAAGTTGATTTTGCCGTTGAATGGGTCATTCAACTTGATACCGTCCCGCGCCTTGATCACGTTTGCGATGCGGGTCTCAGCGTCCGCCCGGTTTTTCGGTTTAAGGCCTAGCCCGCGCTGAGTCTTTAGGTTCATGACCGGACAGGCTACTGCCTTCGAGGATGAAAAGGCGGTCCACTCTTTACCCTCGATCGCTTTGACGAGATTTTCACCGTTGTCCGCCGCCGTGACTGCCTGCACCCAGGCGTCCACCTTCCGCTGCAAATCGCCGTAGTCGATGCTGGCGGCGGCGGCTTGTTCTAGACGCTCTTTCGCCTGCCGGGCAATCTCCAATTCGAGTTGCCCGAGCCACTCAGCCGTGGGTTTGAACAATCCTTTCAGATACGCATTGAGCTTGGAGGATTGCAGCTTGTTGTTGAGGTTAAACAGCGCGGCCTTGGCCGCCTCCACCTTATCGCTTGCATCGGCTTGCGCGGGGTCGATTGATCGACCAATTGCCGGATGTAGATCGACCCCTCCCGCCGCCGAGATGATCTCCTTGATCGCCCCCTCCTCGACGCCGCACAGCGCCGCCAGTTCCGCAGGAGCCGTAGTGAGCTGGGTATAGAAGGCGGCCGCGTTGGGAATCTGCTGCTTGACTTTGGCGTCCCGCACCGCTCCCTCGAATTGCGCCTTGGTGGACCGCACCTGGTTTTCCAGCTCCGACTTCAAGCTCGCCAATTCCGCCGGCAGCTTGCCGATCGCTGCCTCCATTTTGTCGAATGCGGCCGTGGCCGCGGACAGCTCTCCGGCAGAGAGCCGGCTATAATCCGGATCGTCGGTTGGCTTATCTTTCGTGCGAGCCTTGAGGCTCTCGAGCTCGTCAAACGGCGTGGTCAACTCCGCCATGTCGTGCATGTCCTTGGGAATCGACCGGGCCATGTTCACCAGGCCGGTAAATTCCTTCGGCTTCGGCTGCGGCCGCGGGTACTGCAGCTTCAACACCAGGTTATTGGCCAGAATGAGATCGATTTGCTTGTTGGCGGCCTTGATTTTCGGCAACGCCTCTTGCAGCCGCCGATACCGCGTCTCGGCGGCGCCCGGGTCTCCGGCCAAATCGGCCGGCAAGCAGAGCAAGTCGTAGTTCGCCTGCGCCGTGCGAATCGCCGCCGCCAACTCTTGTACATTGCACCACAATGGAGGGATCCGACCGGCGTACTTATCGAGCACCGCCGCGAACTCCGCCGGACGCGACTGCCGGACCAACTGTCCGACTAGTTCCGAGAGCAGTTTGTCCTCGTCCGAGCCGACCTCCGGCCAGCTTGGATCGGCGTTGTGCTGCGGCGACTCCGTACCCTTGGGAATCGGCGCAAGCGCCAGGAACATCCCTTCGCCGAAGGCGTCGGAAAGCCCGGACAGGGGATTATCCGGCAGCCCCTCTGTGGCCAGTTTGGCTGACTGCGGCTCTCCCTTCTGCGTCGAGGACATCTGATAGTCCTCGATCACAAGTTGACCGTCGAATTTTTCGGCATAGACCCAGTGGCGCATGTCCCCTTTCACGAAAACTTGGAACTGCGTCCCGTCCGGGTACTGCTCCATCCGCTTTACCAATTCTTCCTTGGAGTGCATCCCCCCGGTGTCGTTCAAGCCATCCTGCACGACCCGCCAATCTTCTCCTCGCTTCGTCGCCTCGTCCGCCAGGGAGCGGCGAATCCCCCGCAACTGGGCATCGCCATTCAACAGATCGCGCAAGTGGTCCGTGTCGTTCGGATCGGACTCTGGAATGCGCCCCTGCTCGATAAAGGCCCACATGTCGTCCCCTTGCAGCCCGGCGCAGGTAGCCGCCATCTCCGGACGGCCGTTCTTCGTAAACCAGTCCTTGACGAAGTCGCTGGACTTTTGCCCGGTGATCGCCCCGAGCGACGTGATCGCGCAATTCACCCGCTCGGCATTCGTCGTCTTCGGCAGCAGCCGGTCCTCTTCCAGGCGCTGATCGTTGGTCAGCCCATCGCGGCGCCTCTGCCAGGCGACGAACTGCTCGGCCGCGTCGTTGAGCGGCCCCAGCGCGTCGCGCTGTTTTCGCCGCTCGCGCAGCTTTCCGCTCCCTGGATTGAGCGCCGCGTCCGGTTTGGCGGATAGAAACCCACTGGCAGCCCTGCTTTGGTCGGCGATCCGCACCTTGTCGGTCGACCGTTGTTGCTCGTACTTCGCTCCCAGTTCGGCAATGATCCCTTCGAGGATCTCCTTCGCCTTGTTTTTGTCGCCGGATTGTTCGGCCAACCACACGCGCCAATCCGCGACAGCGTCCTCGGGGACTTTCGCTCGGTCGAATTTCCCCTCCGCGTCCAGCATTGCCCCGTTCCGGAATTTTCCCTCCAAGGTCTTTTTGAACTGATCCATCACGTACTGGTAGCCGTCCTTGCCGGTCAGCTCATACTCAAAATGGTCCGGACTGGCCTGGAATCCCGGCATGTTGATGCCGTGGATCGGCGTGGTGGAAATGGCCCCGTCCGACGCCTGATGTTGAAAGCCGGTATGGCCGTCCCGCGTCTTCCCATTGGTCAACTGGAGCGTGTCCGACTGCAGCCCCATCTCGCGGCGATAGAGATTCTGGTAGCTCCCCGGC
>JALHPA010000401.1 GCA_022842745.1 Pirellulales bacterium | reverse complement strand
ATCGAACACGGCGTCGACGTGCGCCGGGTGGACGTCAATCTCAGCGATTGGGATTGTACGCTGGAACCAATCGCTGCCGCGGGTCGGGCGACCAGCACCGCCAGCCATGCGTTTGCCCTGCGGCTCGGCTTGCGGCTCATCCTGGGACTGCCCGAGGCCCACGGTCAATCGATTGTCGCCGCTCGTCAGGCGGGAATTTTCAACTCAATTGCCGATTTCGCCCGCCGTACCTCCGTCGGCCCAGCGACCATTGCCCGATTGGCCGGAGCCGACGCATTTGACTCGCTGGCGCTCGATCGTCGGCAGGCATTGTGGCAGGCTCTAGCCATTGACAAGCCAACAAAGCAAATGCCGTTGCTGGATGATCTGATCGACGAAGAGCCGGCGGTAGCATTGCCAAGGCTCGACGAACAACAGGAAACCCTCGCCGATTATCAGACCGCCGGACTTTCGCTCCGACCTCATCCCCTCGCGTTCCATCGCGACTGGCTCTCGGCGCGGCGGATTCTCCCCTGCGGAGAGTTGCCGCACACCGACGACGGCCAGATGGTGCGAGTCGCCGGGCTGGTCCTGGTGCGGCAGCGTCCCGGCACCGCCAAGGGCATTACCTTCGTTACTCTGGAAGATGAAACCGGCGTGGCCAATTTGATCATTCGCCCGGACGTGTGGGAGAAGTTCCGCGTCGCCGCCCGCACGTCAGCCGCGATGGTCGCCCACGGCCGACTTCAGCGGCACGGTGAAATCATCCACGTCCTCGCCACCCGGATCGAAAACCTCTCCGAACAACTGGCCGGCATTCGTTCCGTCTCCCGCGACTTTCAATAGCCGCGAGATGCGGCCCTCGCTCATTGTCGGCGGTACTGGTTCAGGTACTCCTCGGCCAGATTTCGATTTGGGAACGTCCGCACCGAAAACGTGGCCGCGCCCCGGAGCGGTTCGGGCAGCTCGCGCGTCGCGCGTTCCCGCCATTCGCGCACGGAGCCGGGCGAAGTCGTTACGACTGCCGTGTACGTCGTCGACGGTCCCTGTTTGACGGCCATCACCACCACGTAAAACGTTTGATGGACGAGCGGGTCTTTATAGGGAAGCTTGCGCAAATGAGTAAGTAGCTCGCGCGAGAGCTTCTTCCAATCCTTGCCCACGGTCTCGTTGAACAAGTCCACCGGATCGGCCTGGATTTTGCCAACCACGGGCGCCGTGCGATCCGCCAATGGCTCGATGCGGCTCATCGCTTTCAGATACCTGGCGAACGCCGCCTTGTGCTTCAGCGCCAAAAAATGCGTCAACGCCCAAGATGCGGCGTAGCCCGTCGAATCCAGTTCGCTGGCGCCGACGACCCGCGCGATCAGCTCATCGGCGTTCGCCCCGTCGTCCTTGAGCAGTCGATCCAGTTCAAACATCCGCAGGTCGTTCACGGTGCCTGCCCCTTTCCAGCGAAGCGTGCGCCGGATGTTGTTCGCGTCGATCGAGGTGGGGGCCAGGTACTCGGGAAGTCCTTCTCCAATCCACAGCGGCCACTTCGACAGCCGCTTCTGCACCCCGTTGTTGTGCAGAATTTGGTGTACCCCCTCATGCGCGATCGTGGAGATCGCTTGCCGCAAGGCCAGTTCCGGAGCGCGGTCCACCAGGTCGGTCTCTTCGTACAACACCACGTGGTTCGATACCGCGTCGTAATACGCGGCCACTTCCGGAGGCATCGGGTGCAGCGCGTCAAATTCCGCCCGCGTCTTGAACATGATGACGACCAGCGGCGTGACCGGTTCGTGAACCTCCAGCCCCAATCGCTTCAGAAAAAGCTGCACGCCCGGGTACATCGACTCCAGGATGCTGCTCGTGCCGGTAAAGAACTCCTCGCTGCAGTTGTAGACGAAGGCGTAATGCGCGGTAATCTTGGTCTTGAATTCAGGTAACTCTTTGGCGGTGATCGCCGCGGCGGCCTCCTGCCGCGTGGCAGGCACGAATTCGTCCTGCGTCGGTTTCGTTTGGTCCGCTGCCATTGCCTTGAGCTGACCGTCGGGCATAACAACCACCCGCTGGTCGGCCACGTCGAGATGGACTTGCGCCACAATGGTCTTTCCATCCGCCCCGGCCAACTTCACGCGACGACCCTCCCCCTGCCGCACCGCCCCTTCCACCGGCAATAAGAGCCCAAGCGACCGCGGCGAGATCTGCGGCACCACCCCGCGCGATGGACGCATCGCCGGCTCGGCGGCTGTCGAGTCGAGGGGCGCTCCAAGAATGCAACCAAGGAGCACAAACGTTACAAATGGGCGCATAGGGATGAATTCAGAAACGAATGTAGACAGTCCCCCGCGGCCCGCTCCAGACGTTTGCAACGCCACGAAATCAGATCGCTTTATAAAGCACGCCGCCTCTCGGTCAGACAAACCTGTTCCTGATTCGAGTGTACGGAGGCCGCCGCGGAGAGTAAAGCGCGCCGTTGCCCGTACCGATCGCCTGGCTCTCAAACCGCTCTCAACACGCTCTCAACATTCCCCGGGCCTGAAGAGCGACTCCGAATGCACGGGCTGCCGAAGTCGACTCGTTGACATCCGGCCGGGTCGCGCGTCAAACTGCGCACCGCCAATCGACCGCCCCACAACCGCTGGCTCGCTCGACCCTCGCGCCGCTTTCATGACCGCATCCAGCCAGTTGGAACCCCGATTCGCCGAACCCCAGTCCGTCAAGGGACAGAAAATCGCCCTTCTCGGCAAGCTGGTCGGAATGCCCAAGCGCGACGCCCAGCAGCTTATCCGGCAGCAGGGCGGAATTCCGGTCGACCAACCGGCGGCGGATACCCGCTTCGTCGTCGTTGGCGACCAGCAGCAGGAACTTCTGGACGACCTGTTGCGAGGCAAAGCCGAGGACTGGCTCAACCAACCCGCGCGAACCGCCGTCGATCAAGGTGACCTGAAAGTCATCGGCGAAAGCGAGTTGTGGCAGATGCTCGGCCTGGTCGACGCCGAGACCCACGTGCAACGACTCTACACCCCGGGAATGCTCGCCAACCTGGTCGGCGTGAGCGCCACGGTCATCCGGCGCTGGCAACGGCTCGGCCTCATCAAACCGGCACGAGAGGTGCGTCGGCTCCCCTATTTCGACTTCCAAGAAGTTCGCACCGCCCGGAAGCTGAGCGAGCTGCTGGCCGCCGGCATCTCTCCCGACCTGCTGAAGCGGCGACTCGCCGAGTGGTCCCGCTACCTGCCGGGAGTCGAACGCCCGCTCGATCAGCTATCCGTCATCGTGCGGGGCCAGCACCTGCTCCTGCGGCAAGGAGACGGCTTAATTGACCCAGGCGGACAGCTTTGGTTCGATTTCGCCTCGGACGAGTCGCCCCGCTCGACCCACGCCCAACTCCACGCCGCCGACGACGGCTCGCGCCAGCAAATCCTGCCCCTCCAGGACGCTCTCCCCGCCGATCCCGCCACCGCCCCTCCCGAGGTGCTGCTCGAGATGGCGGTCGAACTGGAGGATGAAGGAGAGCTTGCCAGCGCTGCCGATCTGTACCGTTCGGCGCTTGCCGCCGGCGGACCGAACGCCGAGATTTGCTTCACCCTGGCCGAAACGCTCTACCGATTAGGCGACCTGACCGCCGCTCGCGAGCGCTACTACATGGCGATCGAGCTCGATCCCGATTACGTCGAAGCGCGTGCCAACCTGGGTTGTGTCTTGGCCGAAATGGGACGCCCAGAACTGGCGGTGGCCGCGTTCCAAGGCGCCCTCGCCCACCACGCCGAATATCCCGACGCTCGCTACCACCTGGCGCGTACCCTGACCGACCTCAATCGGCTCGACGAGGCGAAGGAACATTGGCAGGCGTTCCTCCATTTGGCCCCCGATAGCCCCTGGGCCGACGAAGCGCGCCGGATCGTGAACCAGGATTGATCCGAATCCCGCGATCCGAGCCCCCCGCGAAAGTCAGCCCGAGCGGTTGAACACCGATGGGTGTTGGCCCAACCGAGCCGCAATCAGCCGCATCCAGCGGACTCAGCCGTGCTGCCAGTAATCTACGAGGACAATCATTTGCTGGTCGTCGCCAAACCCGCGGGTTTGGCGACCATGGGGACCCAGTCAGACCGCCCCTCGGCCTGGCAGATCGCCAAACAGTACCTGGCCCAAAAATACGCAAAACCGGGAAACGTCTATCTCGGCGTCGTCAGCCGGCTCGACGCTCCCGCAACCGGCGTGCTCCCGTTTGCTCGGACTTCCAAAGCCGCCGCGCGCCTCTCCGACCAGTTCA
>JALHPA010000400.1 GCA_022842745.1 Pirellulales bacterium | reverse complement strand
ATCCGCCTTGGGCGGCGACTTCCGGCGTCTAGGGCACTCCCCCACAGGCTAAAGATTAGACAACTCTGTGCCGCGATGCAATCACTTTTCGTCCGGCGCAAGCTGGGACCTGTCGTGTGGCTAGCCGCAGCGATTCGAATGCTAGTTGTCACTCGCCGGGGGGGTCCGCCCCAGTTACCCCAATCTTCCGTCAGTCACGGCAAGGATAAGTGAACCGCCCCCCTTTACCCTCAATCTCCAAACCCGCATCCCAGATTTGTTTCTTTTCCTCTTCGCTTGGCTCCACGAGCGGGCGAACAATGCGAAAACCGGAAAACTTGGCGTCGGTATGATACCAGACGCTTTGTGGAATCTGCGGATCTTGCTGCTTCCAATCCTTATTCGACGCGCGCCGCGCGGCGCTGCGGAGCGCTTCCGGATCATCCTCCCAGGAGCCACCCCGAGCGACATGCGGGTAGAGTTTGGTCGGCAGCGCCAGTGGGTTGATCGCGTCTTTTCCCGCGAGTTTCGAGTACCGGTCCGGAATGTACTCGTCCAGGACCCACTCATTGACGTTGCCGTGCATATCGTACAGGCCCCAAGGGTTGGGTTTCCTGGCGCCGATCTTTTCGTAGCGTTCCCGGTCGCCGTCCTCGTAGTACACGCCGTACTCTTTCAACTGCTCTGGATCGTCGCCAAAGGAGTAGGCGGTCGTCGTTCCCGCCCGGCAGGCGTACTCCCACTCCGCTTCGGTGGGCAATCGGTAATAGTGCCCGGTCTTGGCGCTCAGCCATTTGCAGTACATGCGGGCGGCAAAATGCGTCATGGAGATCGCCGGATACCCCTTGCGCCCCATGCCAAAGGTCATGTCGGTATACGGCTTCGTCGGACGAACCAAGGTATCGGCCAGCTTGTCTGCTTCCGTCGGCTCCAATTTGTTGACCTTACGCTTGCTGCAATCGAGCGAGAACATAAAGGCTTCATACTCGTCCCACGAAACCTCGTATTTTCCCATCCAAAACGGCGCCACCGTGACTTCTCGTTGGGGCGACTCGTCTTCGCCGCGTCCGGCCTCAGAGTCCGGGCTACCGAGCAGGAATTTGCCCCCTTTGATGGGCAACATGTCAAACTTGACCTCCGCGTCCCGAAGCGTCTCGGTATATGGCTTCATCTCGGCTTCGATCTTGGCATCTGCCTCGGGTGAGGTGGCCGTCGGGGCGGCGGCTAGTGAAGCAAGCGTGACGGCGGCAACCGCCAGGCAGCTTACAATCAAATGCATTGTCCATGTGCAGCAACGCGATCGATGGATTAGGCTATGCATAGGAGAAATGCTCGCGATAAAAAAGTGAAAGTGGGGGGTCGTCGTGTCGCGTTTTTGGACTTGGCCCGAACAGTCTCCGGAGATGCATTGCGTCCACGCGCGAAACGTGCCCGGCGCCCCTCGGGACTTTGACCGTCAAAGGGAGCGATCGGCGTTGCCTCGGCGCACTTTAGGGGCGCTTGTGGCCGGGCTGTTTTTTGCCGGTGTCTGTTGCTTCAGCCCCGTACTCACGAGGGCGAAATCCGCTGAAACCGGCCTGTCCCGGTTTGGTTTCTCTCAGCCTCAAATGGGAGTTGCCTGGAAAATCGTAGTATATTCGGCCAGCGAGCAGGCCGCAAACCGCGCCGCCGAAGCCGCTTTTGCTCGCGTTGCCGCACTCAATGCGATTTTGAGCGACTACGAGCAAGACAGCGAACTTGTACGACTGTCCAAAACCTCGCCCCTGGAGAGTGGCGTTCCCGTGAGCGCGGAATTATGGCGGGTCTTGGTCGCGGCCGACGAACTGGCCCGCCGCACCGACGGCGCCTTCGATGTCACCGTTGGTCCGCTGACGACCCTCTGGCGAGCCGCTCGTCGAAGGCGGGAACTTCCCCGTGAGGAGAAACTGAAATCGGCGCTTGATGCGGTCGGCCATGATGCCCTGATTCTGGATCCAAAAAATCGAACGGTTCGGTTGACAAAACCGCGCATGCGCCTTGATCTGGGCGGAATAGCCATGGGATACGCCGCCGACGAGGCCCTCCAAGTGCTCAAAGAGCACGGTATCCATTCCGCGATGGTCGACGCCAGCGGCGACGTTGTTGTTTCAGGTCCTCCGCCGGGTAGTGCTGGCTGGCGAATCGGGATTGTGCCAGACGAAGCATCCCGCGGGCCAACCCGCTTTGTTCTGCTGTCGAACGCCGCGGTCGCCACATCGGGCGACGCTTATCAATTCGTTGAAATCGGCGGTCGGCGTTATTCTCATATTGTCGATCCGAAGACCGGGCTCGGTTTGACCGATCGCAGCGCCGTGACGGTCGTCGCGAAGAGGGGTATCGAGGCCGACAGCCTGGCCACCGCCATCAGCGTCTTGGGACCAGAGAAAGGTCAGACGCTCGCCAAACAATTGGGCGCTGAGGTTTTCATAGTGCGTCAAGAATCGGACGGGGCCAAAACCTACGAAAGCCCGGGTTTTAAGCGGCTTGAAGCGGACGACAAAAACGCAACGCCAATCCATTCTGCGATTCGTTAAGCCTATACTCCATTCTCCAAGATCGGCATTGTCGACCTACGCGTCTGCCGCTGCCGCTAAATCCTTTTCCTTACGCAGCAGCAGCCAGATGATGGGCGCCATCACGACACCCATTCCCACCAGCGTGGTCGGCTCGATCCTCCGACCAAACGCTGCGACATCGAACAGCATGCCGAATACCGCCTGGGACAGACCCACCACCGACACCTTTGCCGGCGCCCCAGCGGCAAACGCCTTGGTCAAAAAAAGCTGCCCGGTCGTGGCCGTGACTCCGACTCCCAACAGCAAAAGCGGAGTGAGTCCCCACGGCATCGTCCCCTCCGCGCCAGGCAGCCGCTGGACGACGGTTGGCGTGGGAAAGATCGCCCAAGCAGCGGCGCAGCCGGCCAGGGCCACGGTGGAAAAGTGGACGACGATCGCCCGCGCATCCACTCCGCGCAGCTTATGCAGGCCCAACATTGCCACCGAGGTCGACAAAGAGCCGCCTACCGCGACAAGGGACGCCGCAGGGTCGGCGTGGAAATGGGGCTGCTGCACCAAAACTACGCCGACTAGTCCAATCGCGATTGCGACCCACACGCCGGGAGAAGGGACCGCCCCCAAGACCGGCCAGGACAAAATGGCCACCCACAAGGGAAAAATATTCGTCAAGGTCAGCACGTCGCCGACCGGCAGCCGCGGCAGAGCATAAAACGTGCAAAAAACGCTGACCGTCCCCGCCAAACTGCGCATCCAGAGCACGCGTGGCGTCCAAAACACCAATTTCACCGCCGCGCTTTTTGCCAAACCAATCGAGAACGCCAGAGCCAGTGCCGTCCGGCAAATCGCCACCACCCGCCAATCGCAGTACGGTCCGAGCGCATGCGTCAGCGCTCCCATGCCTGCGAATGCCAGTGCACCGGCCAGCATCCACAGGTAAGGAAGCGCAGGACGAGCAATCATAAACGGGTTCCTACACAATCGACCGGCAAGTCGTGTATCGTAGGAGCCAAATCGGTATCGCCCAAGTGCAACTGTCCGACGGAGACCACGATGTCGTTAGTCCCAATCGTCAAGGGGATCGCCACGTTTTTGCCGGGCGTGCGTCGCTTTACGACGCGCGGATCGGGTGGGACGGGCTCATCCCGCTATTGTTACTCCGTTTGGCTGCGGCACTTCGTCATGGCCCACTCCGTCGGCCTGGACCCTCGAGTCAAGGCCGTGGCGGAGCTCGGACCGGGAGATTCGCTGGGAACCGGCCTCGCGGCATTGCTCTGCGGCGTTGAGCAGTATTATGCCTGCGATGCCAAAGCGTATGCCCACTCCGACCACAATCTTTCGATCTTCGACGAGTTGATCGAGCTTTTTCGCCGCCGCGAACCGATTCCTGGAGGCGACGAATTTCCTGGCATTCGCCCCATTTTGGCAGACTACAGCTTTCCAGCCGACTTGCTCGACGAGAGCCGATTAAAAGCCGCTTTGGCGCCACCCCGGATCGAAAGCATTCGCGAGGACCTGGTCAATCTGTCCCAGCGTCAGCAGGGGAAACACATTTTCTACGTCGCCCCTTGGTACGACGCAGGCATCTTGCGGGAGGCCTCGGTCGAATGGGCGTTTTCCCAGGCGGTCATGGAGCACGTGAACGACGTTTCGGCCACCTACCAGGCTCTGCACCGGTGGCTCAAGCCTGGCGGATTCATGTCCCACTCGATCGACTTTCGCTGCCATCACA
>JALHPA010000399.1 GCA_022842745.1 Pirellulales bacterium | reverse complement strand
GGTAAGGCGCCATCAGCGGCAGGATATTGGGTCATCGTAGCTGCGGTGGAAGGAGGGATGTTTCCAAAATGGTGTCCGGTAAGTAGTGCGTTTCTATCCGAGCGACTTGCGGGTTGACCGATGGCTTATGGACTTAACCGAGCGTCGCCTTCATGCGTTTGGCGTTAGACTTCTTAATCGCGGTGTTACTGAGGAAGAGCGGACCCCAGCAACCTCTCCAGGCGTCTCGCGTCGGGCTAAGGACTGTTACAACTATTTTGGGACTAGAGAAGACTAGTCCGTCGGGTTTCGCAGCCGGCGCGCATCCGCATCCATCAATCGGTCCAAGGGTCACGCATGAAGTTCGTCCTCGCCGCGGTGGGCGTTCTGTTCCTGAGCAGCTTCGCTCACGCCCGGCAGCCGGAGCCTAAGCGGGCTCCGAAGCCGGACTTGGATAAGCTCCTCGACAAGCTCACCTTCACCAAGGACAAGGAGTCTTCCTTATCGACTACTCAAGCCAGATGGTTACGACAAGGACGGCAAGGACCGTTACCCGCTTGTGGTCCTCCTGCACGGGGGCGCCGGGCGCGGCACCGACAGCCAGAGGTGAATCGACGCAATTCCCAAATGTCGTCTTGGCGTTAAGGCTTGCTTGAAAAGCTGATTGCAGCAGTGCAGCCGGCGGGGGATGGGCGGCTGGTCCCTGCGGAAGCTCCGGGCGTTTGGCTGTAAGGACTTTCTTAGACGCTGGAATTCGACTTCGCGGTGGGGCATAATCGGCGAGTCGGAACCGCTTAAGGCGCAGGGCTGCGACTGTCTTCTGATCCATACGATTCGCCGAGTGGGGGCAGATCGATGGCCGGCGCGAATCAAGGTTCGTTTCTGGCTGTAGCTTCCGCTCGATCGATGCCAAGCGACAAGGCGAGGGCATGCCCAGCAAGGCCCCTGGAAGGCGTTTAACGTGGCTCCAAGCAAACCCGATGAATGTATCGACTTGAGCGACTGGGACGGTCCCTTGGCTCGCTACGAGCCATTGCCTGGGCAGCGGGGGCTGTTCGAGGTCGTGCCCAGCCAGCCCGCGCAAGGTCCAGGCCAGGGGGAGCTGTTCGACACTGGCCGCGACCTGCCAGGGGCGGAGGAGAAAAGCCAGCGGATCATCTGGGACGTTGGTCGCTGAGAGGGCGCTTGGGGGCTTTACCTCTGGGGGGACCCATTCCGGGAAAAATCAACCCAACGCCCCGGGTCGCGAGCGAGAGACTCCGCACGTTTAGCCCGAAAAACCAGGATGCAATTTCCCTTGTCAATTTAGGTAAGGCGCGGCCATCAGTAAGACAATCGGTCTTTGTCGGTGAGGCTGGAAACGAGACACGGCTCCAAGATCGTGATTGGTGAAGGGTGAGTTTCCACTTCCGCGCGGCAACGGATTTGATGGCCGGGTGCGAGCAAAAGGACATGCATTACGTGTTTGGGCTGGCCAAGAACCGGCGGCTGATCAAGATTCTGGGGAAGGAACTGCATGCGGTCCAGCAGCAGTTCCAGGCCACCGGGGCGCCAGCCCGCCAATTCCAAGACTTCTCCTATCGCACCCGTAAGAGCTGGAGTCGCGAGCGGCGCGTCGTGGGCAAGGCCGAACATCTGGCCCAAGGGGCCAATCCGCGGTTCGTGGTCACCTCGCTGCCGCCCGACCGGTTGGCGGCCCAGGCGTTGTACGAAGATCTCTACTGCGCCCGGGGCGAGATGGAGAATCGCCTCAAGGAGCAGCAACTCTGCCTGTTCGCCGATCGCACCAGTTGCCAGTCCATGCGGGCCAATCAACTGCGGCTGTGGCTGTCGAGCGCGGCCTACGTTCTGGTCCAGGCGCTGCGACAGCACGGATTGCGGGACACGCCCCTGGCCCAAGCCCGCTGCGACACCATTCGCTTAAAGCTGCTCAAGATCGGCGCCGTCGTGCGGGTCACGGTGCGGCGGGTCTGGTTCTCGCTGGCTTCCAGTTGCCCGTATCAGGCCCTCTTCGCGCAGGTGTTCGACCAACTCTGCCGCTGGCAACTCCCGCCGCCGGATCCCGCGCCGGCGTAGACCGCTCATTGGCCAGTGTTAAGCAGGTCCGCACGGATGACCGCGCTACCGGTCCGCGCGTAGGCCAAGAAATCGCCCGTTTTTCGCCCTCCACCGACCCAAAAGCCCCCTCCGATCACCCTCGCAGCGGTCACCAAAACCAACCAGCCCCCTCCACCCCCCAAAAACCCCCCCCAACCATCCCTCCTGTGAGAAATGCGGGCTAAACCATTCAACGCCAGTCCGTCGCCCCCCTCCGCCCTCTCTCGACGACCGTCGGCGAATACGCATCTCGTGACTCTGCCATCGGACGATGTATCTGCCGGGCAAAACCATCCGGCGAGCGCTCTTCATCGCTCCAAGTCCGGGAATGGTGCAGCCCCGCAGGTTGCAAAAAAGTTGCGGCGGGCCGCACCGACGGCTAAGGTAACGGCAGTTACGCTGGCAGTCGACTAACGTGGCATTCGTGGGGATGCGGCGAGAACGTTGGCCTTCCGCGGCAGCCGGCTCGGGGACCGAACTTGCGCGTCACGGTGACGGCGGCACAAAATTCATCTATTTGGCATGTACGTCCCGCAGGCGCGTACAATGGCCAACCGTCCAGCGCGTCTCAAAACTCGCGGATAACTTGGATCGGCGACCGACGTTTTGCTTCTCGGCAAGGGAGGATGCATGTCTCAATATCTGGATCGCTCAGAAACGGGTCGGTCGGCGAGCAGGGGATGGCAACGTCGACGTTCCAGGCTCCCGCAACGCCGGAGAGAAATAGGCTTTGAACTTCTCGAATATCGGCAAATGTTGGCCGTCGTCACCTGGGACGGCGGTGGCGACGGAACGAGTTGGCACGTGGCCGCCAATTGGACCGGCGACCAGTTGCCAACGGCCAGCGATGATGCAGTCATTCCAGCGGCGTTTAGCGCCGCGACGATCGCCGTCAGCACGAATACCTCAGTGCGCCGAGTCGATTCGCAGGCGAGTCTGTCGATCTCAGGCGCGACAGTGACTACCGAGCTCATTGTGGCACCTCGCCTCTCCCTGCTCAACGCTGGCCGACTGACGACGTTTGATGCTACTATTTCAACGGTACACAAACTGGAACTGAAGATTGGCGGCACGCTGTTGGTGGACGCCACAAGCAAGATTGACGTGAGCGCCAAGGGTTACTTGGCGGGACGGACAACTGGCAATACAACGGTCGGCGGTGCGACAGGTTCCAGCGGTGGCAGCTACGGCGGCTTGGGCGGCAGTCGTGGAGGAAGCACCAACTTCGTGTATGGCGACTACGTGGATCCCCAAGATTGGGGTAGCGGCGGGGCGATTGCTTTCGGTGGGGGCGGCTTGGTGCGTATCGAAGCCAGTGTGTTGCAGTTGGATGGTCAGTTGCTCGCGCAAGGCGGCGAACAACGCGGCGGCTTTGGCGAGTGGACCGGCGGTTCCGGCGGAGGAATCTATGTCCGGGCGACCACACTTCAAGGCGCCGGCCGAGTCGACGCCGCAGGCGGCCAAGGACAAGCCGGCAATCCGGGTTCCGGCGCGGGCGGCGGCGGCGGACGTATCGCCGTCTACGCCGACAATTTCGCGGGGTTTGATCCGGACAATATCGTCGCACCAGGCGGCCGTGGTGTCAGGGATGTTGATCTCGGAGGCGCTGGCACTGTTTACTTGAAATTGGCCAGTGAAACCCACGGCACCCTGATTATTGACGCGGGAATCGACGAAGGCGGCTATACCCCCTTCGGCTTGCCCGGGCTGAGCACGTTAACGATACCGGAACGGGTCATCATCAAAGGACTTTCGACGAAAGCTATTCGCGAGCACGCTGGTCTAAAACTCGACTTTCAGAACACTCTGACGATCGAAGACCGAGCACAATTGATCAGCGATAGCCCAGTCACGGCAAGTGCTCAATTGTCAATTCGCAGCGGAGCCCAGGCAAAGCTGAGTGACTTTACCTCGACATCGACGATCGAACTTGATGGCGGCATTCTAGCAGCCGGTCACATTGTTGCTCCGGCCGTAAGTGTCATACGCGGCGGTACAATAACTACCCTCGATGCAACGACTGACCGCGTTCACAAGCTGGAGTTGGAGATAGGCGGCACGCTGCTGGTGGATGCGACGAGCAAGATCGACGTTTCGGGAAAGGGATACCTGCCAGGCCGGACCGCGGGCAATACAGCGATCGGCGGCGCCACGGGCACCAGCGGCG
>JALHPA010000398.1 GCA_022842745.1 Pirellulales bacterium | reverse complement strand
GCCCCGTTCGCCGAAGTGGCGATCGACGCGTTCAACGCCGCTCGCTTCGGACCGGCGCTCTCCAAATTGAGCGACCCCGACGGCGACGTGCCCGACGAAAAACTTGCCGTCATGGCGATGCTCTCCACGCTCAACGACAACCTGGACAAGGTGGTGGTCCCCGACTTCGTGCTCGGCTTCAAAATCCAGGATCTCAACAAAGCCGACATTCAAATGCGCCGGCTCGAAGCCCTGATCAACGTTTTCGCCCAGTTGCTCACCGTCCAGGAATTGAAGGATCGCTTCGGCCGGGTCCGCGTGGGAGACGCCGACTTCCTGACCCTGCGGCTCGATGGCAAGCTGATTCCCTGGGAGGAAATTCCGCTCGAGGAATACGAGGCCAATCCCGGCGACCTCGAGCCGCTCAAGAAAAAGCTCCGCGAGACCACCCTCACGATCAGCCTGGGCGTCAAAGACGGCTATGCCATCCTCTCCATCGGCAAGAGCAACGACCATTTGGCGGCCCTGGGAACCGGAGATCTCCTCGCCGATCGGCCCGAGTTCAAACCCCTTAAGCCCCACCTCTCGAAACGTCTGACCGGCATCGGTTACATCAGCAAACCTATGACGTCCGTCTTCGCGGGACAAAAGGACGATCTCGACGGTTTTGCCGACATGGCGGAGCAGCTTCTGCCGGCCAGCCCCTTGGACGAAGACGCTCAAAAGAAAGTCCTCGATGACGTCCGCGAGTTGGCCAACGACTTGAAGCGGTTCGTCCCCGAGGCCGGCGCCTCGATGGGGTTCTCCTATTTGACCGACCGCGGTTATGAAACGTATTCGTACAACTGGGGTCAGAATCTGATGGTCGACGGCTCTCAGCCGCTCAGCATCTTGAATCACGTTGGAGGCGCGCCGCTCTTGGCCATCGCCGGGCGCGGCAAACATTCGCCGGAAGACTACGACCTGCTCGTCAAATGGATCAAGAAGGGTTACGGCTACTTTGACGAGTTCGGGGTCCCCCAGATGGAAAGTGAGCACCAGGCCCACTACCAGGCCATCCGGGACTTCGCTCTGCCGCTTCTCGAGCGGCTCGACAAAACCAATCGCGACCTGCTCATCCCCGGCATGGCCGACGGCCAATCGGCCCTCGTCTTGGATGCCAAAATCAAAAGCGCCCAATGGCACAAGGAAATGCCCCCCGGAGACGGCCCGCTCCCCATGCTTGAGCTAGCCGTCGTCGTCGGTGTCACCGACGCCGACAAGGTCCGCCGCGGCGCCGCCGAATACGTCGCCGTAGCGCAGGCAATCGCCGACCAGATCCACCAGTGGGAGCCGAGCGCCGTGCCCGAGGGGTACAAAATCCCCAGCCCTAAGTCGCGGGACATAACCGGCCTCAAAGACGCCAAGGTCTACTGGTACGAACTCCCCGCCGAAGCCGGCCTCGATCCTCAGGTTCGCCCGGCCTTGGGTCTAAGCCCCCAGTTCGCCGTCATCTCCAATTCGCCGCCGCAGGTGGAGCGGATTCTGAAGCCCACGCCGCTGGCCGACGCCGGACTGCTCGCGGATTCCAGTCGCCCCTTGGCCGGAGCTGCCCGGTTCGACTTCGTCGGCCTCGTCGAAGCCGTCGGCCCCTGGATCGATTACGGCGCCGCCCAAGCCCTCAAGCAGCCTGGGGCGGACAATGTCGCCGCCCGTTTCGCGGTTGGTCAGGTCAAGGAAGCGCTTGAAATCCTCAAATGCTTCAAGGGCGCATCCAGCGTGACCTACCTGGAAGACGGCGCAACCGTCACCCGCGGCGAGACGGTCTTCGAAGACCTGAAGTAGCGCATTCCGCCGAACCGCGGTCCTGGGGCGGCCCAAGCGCCCCAGAGACCTCCCCGGTCCCACGGCCGGCCCCAACCCCGCCCACCCAGCCAATACTCTCCCAAGCGCCAGGTGCTTTCGTTGGCAACTCGAATCGAGCAAGGTTGGGAAGCGTTGGCCGGCGGCAACGCCGAGATCGCGCGGGCATGTGAAAAAGGCTCAAAGCTCGGCCTCCAAGGCGCGCGGCACGTCCTTTTGTGCGGCGCCGACAAAGCCAAATGCGCAAGTTCCCGCAGATTGCGCGCGGCTTGGAAGCACCTCAAGCGCCGAATCGATGCCATCGATTGGCCCCCCGACCGGAGAGTCCTGCGCAGCAGGACCGGCTGCCTGGCGGTCTGCGCCGCCGGACCGATCCTGGTCGTCTATCCCGAGGGAGTCTGGTACGGCCTGTGCGATCCACCCGTGCTCGATCGCATTATCGACGAGCATCTCCTGGGCGGCCGAATCGTTACGCAATACGTAATCGTTCCCCCGCCGGGCAATTCCCCTTGCTCACCGCCGCTCCCCACGGACGGCGCGAGCACCCCGGCAGTCTAGGCCATTTCCACTATCCGCCACCGTCGATGAAAAACGCTATGCGTGCGGAGTGTATCCCAACACGACATCGAATTTCGCCGCCAGTTCTCCAATCCGGGAATTCTTGACCGGGGCAAATTCCACCGCCACCGACTCCCGGGCTTTTTTGTCCCGTATGCTGCGAAAAATCATGTCGCGGTCGTTCGCCGGCTCCCCTTGAATGTAGCACTGGGTCGTAAACTTCTCCCGGCCCTTCATCTTCACCGCGAAATGGATGTGCGGCGTCCGCCCCGGATACGCGACCGGCTTGATCGTGCGGAAATAGTAATCGCCCGTGGAGCCAGTCAGAAACCGTCCAAAGCCTTGAAAATTCTTGTCCCTTTGAGCGTGATTCTCGCTCCCCCGGTGCAGATACGCCCCGTGCTTGTCGACCTGCCAGATCTCGACCAATGCGTTGCGAATCGGGTTCCCGTTGGCGTCCAAAATGCGGCCGCTCAGGTGGGTAATCTCTCCCACCGCCGGGGTAATGTCGTCGTTGATAATCAACAAATCGTTATCGGTGTCCAGCGGCAGCCGATCCGGATAAAACGGTCCCTCCGTCTGGGCCGGCGTTCGCACCAACTCCTCGGCGAACGCCCCCTTCACCGAAAACGCCCCATTCACTGTTGCAACGGCCGCCCCAAACGCCAGACCTCCCAAAAACCGACGCCGCGTACGTAGCTCATTTAGTTGGCTCATGAATTCACTTGCTCCAGTTGCGCTTTGCCTCGTCCCTTGACTTCCGTTAACCCCGGAACAGCGTCCCGGTTCCGACGACAGAATTATATCGGCGTCAGCACACCTGAAACTGACTCCGCACGCCCCCCAAAGTGCCCCTCCCGCCATGAGGTTTGTGTTACCTCTCCGCAGGACTGGAAAATTGCGCCGCACCGCCCGCCGCCGCTCACACTTTCCGAATCTCGATCCCCAATTCGCGCAGTTGCCGCGGATCCACCTTGCCGGGCGCCTCGGTCATCAGATCGGTCGCCTTCTGCGTCTTGGGAAAGGCAATGCAGTCCCGAATATTGTTCAGTCCGCCAAATAGCATCACCCACCGATCGATCCCCAAGGCGATCCCCCCGTGCGGAGGCGCGCCAAACTGAAGCGCATCGAGCAAAAACCCGAACCGCTCCCGCGCGCGCACCGGGTCGATTCCCAACAATCCAAACACCTGCTGTTGGATCTCCATGTCGTGAATCCGGATCGTCCCGCCCCCCGCTTCCGAGCCGTTGATGACCAGGTCGTACGCCTGCGCGCGGCACCGCCCCGGGTCGCTGGCCAATAGTTCCAAATCCTGCGGCCGGGGCGCTGTGAATGGATGGTGCATCGCCGCCCAGGTCTGCTCCTCCTCGTCCCACGCGAACATCGGAAACTCTACCACCCACGAGCAATGCAGCGCCTTGGGATCGTAGAGCTGCAGCTCCTCGCCGAACCGCTTCCGCAAGACGTGCAAGGCCTTGCACGTCACTTCAAACTTGTCCGCCGAAAACAACAGTAAATCCCCCGGCCGCGCGCTAAATCGCTCGCCGATCCTAACCAGCAATTCATCGCTGAAATTCTTGGCGATCGGGGACCACAGCTTGCCCGTCTCCTCGACCCGGAACCACGCCAGCCCCTTCGCGCCGGCATTCCGTACCACGTACTCCGTCAGGTCGTCCAAATCCTTGCGCGAGTACTTGGCTGCCCCCCCTTCCGCCTTGATTCCGCGCACCCTCCCCCCCCCGTCCGCGGTCGCCCGAAACACGCGAAATTCAGTCTCCTTGGCCAGATCCGTAACGTCCACGATCTCCATCCCATACCGCAGGTCCGGCGCGTCGTGGCCAAACCGCTCCATCGCTTCGTCGTACGTCAT
>JALHPA010000397.1 GCA_022842745.1 Pirellulales bacterium | reverse complement strand
GCTCTTCCGATCTCGCTCGCCTGCGCTACGTCCACCACCGCCAGGCGAGGCGCCCCCAGCCACTGGCACAACGGTTCCAATCGACCGCCGGTCTCCGCCCCAGCCCCCTCCTCCATCGGCAAAAAATCTCCCTCCAAAACCGCCAAATCGCAGTTCCCCGCCGAGCGCAAAAAAATAGCCCGGCAACGCTCGGGCGACATCAACCAACTATCCAAATGGCGCGGGCTAATCCCGGTGATCGTCGTGGCCGCGTCGACTTCCGGAAAACACGCCTGCGACCGGTAGCTTTGCACCCGCACCCCCTGCCGATCCAGCGCGTCCAACAACGCCCACAGGATCGGACGCCCATCTGCGTCCGCTTGCACCGTTCCAACCGCTAGACGGGGGACGCTCATCATGCTTCGCCGTGACTCAGATGGAGGGAATGAACGAGCATAAGCAACAGCCCAGCGTCGCCCGGCTGGAAGTATCCAGCCTTCAGACCGAACAACCCTTCAAACGGTGCAATCCCTCAGTCCGAACCGATCCTGCCCACAAGGCTTGCCTGCGCTGGCGTGTTGGATGGTTGCCTGCGTCCACCATTGTTAGGGGCCGCCTACCACGGGTCAAGGTTAGGTCAAATTTCGACCTCCCTCCGCACATCGCCCGGCCAGCGTAAGTCCCGCCGCAGCCGGAATGCACTCCCCTCAAGCCCGTAGTCGGCCCGCCGCTGGAGCGATAGAATACCGATCTTTCCCCACACGCTGACCGCGAAAGCGTCGGAAAAGCACCGTTTTTTCTGCCCGCGACACGCCCCTCGGGTCGCGCCGCCGGCAGGCGTTCCCTCCAAGGCGTCCATGTTCGAGCCTGTTTCCGGCAACGTCAATTTCCCCCGGCTAGAAGCCGAAGTCGGCCGTTTCTGGCGAGAGCGGAATATCTACGACCTCTCGCTCGCCCAACGCGCAGGCGCCCCCCGGTTCGTCTTCTACGAGGGTCCGCCCACCGCCAACGGAATGCCCCATCCGGGCCACTGCCTGACCCGTGCTATTAAGGACCTCTTCCCCCGCTACCGCACCATGCGGGGCTACCTCTGCGAACGTAAGGCCGGCTGGGACACCCACGGCCTCCCGGTCGAAGTCGAAGTCTGCAAAGAACTCGGCATCCACAGCAAGGAAGAAATCGAAAAATTCGGCGTCGAACCCTTCATCCACCGCTGCCAGGCCAGCGTCTGGCGCTACATGCGCGAGTGGGAAGCCCTCACCGAGCGACTCGGCTTTTGGATCAAGCTCGACGAAGCCTACGTCACCTACCACCAAAGCTACGTCGAAAGCGTCTGGTGGTCCCTCGCCCAGTTGTTCGACCGCGGACTGCTCTACCAGGGCCACAAAATCGTCTGGTGGTGGGCCCAAGGGGGCACTGCCCTCAGCGCAGGCGAAGTCGGCCAAGGCTACCGTCAAGTCGCCGATCCCAGCGTCTATGTCAAGTTCCCGCTTCAAAGCGACGACGGCGGCAAAACCGGTCAGTCCCTCCTGGTCTGGACCACCACGCCCTGGACCCTCCCCAGCAACCAGTTCGCCGCCGTCCATCCAGATCTCGAATATGCGTTCGTCTCCGATCCGGAGTTGGAAGGCGAAACGCTGATTGTGGCCGCCCCCCTGGTTCCGGCTCTGGCCGATAAAGTGAAGCGCAAATTGATCGTCGAACGGACGATCCGCGGCGCCGATCTAATTGGCCGCCGCTACCAGCCCCCCTTCGACTACTACCATCGCTCGCAAGGCCCGCTCCGCGCGCCCTTGCGCGACGGGGGAGACGATGCGCTCGCTTGGCGCGTTGTCGCCGCGGACTTCGTCACCACCGACAGCGGCTCGGGCATCGTTCACCAGGCGCCCGCCTTTGGCGAAGTCGATTTTGACGTCTTGCTCGCCGAACAGGCTCGTTTCGCGCCCGGCCAAGGGCCGCCGCTCCTCTGTGCGGTCGGCCCGGACGGCAAGTTCACCTCCGAAGCGCCGGACTTCGCGGGCCGCTGGGTTAAGGATTGCGACCGCGACATCGTTCGCGACCTCCGCGGCCGCGGCCTGCTTTACCATCAGGAACAATACCTCCACGAATATCCGTTCTGCTGGCGCGCCGAAGAGGATCCTCTGATCCAATATCCCCGGCGAAGCTGGTTCATCCGCACCTCCCAGTTCAAGCAGCAGATGCTGGCCAACAATGACCGCATCCACTGGCTGCCCGACCATATCCAGCATGGCCGGTTTGGCAACTTCCTCGAATCCAACGTCGACTGGGCCTTGTCCCGCGAACGCTATTGGGGCACCCCGCTCCCCATCTGGGTCTGCGAACAGACCGGCCAGATGGAGGCCGTTTCCAGCTACGCCGATCTGTTGGCCAAACCCGGCGCCGACGGCTTCCAGGTTTGGGAAGCCGCCAAACGCGCCACTCCCGACCTGGTCGACGATCTCAAAGTCCACAAACCCTACATCGACGCCGTCACCTACGACTCCCCCTTCGCCAAACACGCCCGCATGCGCCGCGTCCCCGACGTGATCGACTGCTGGTACGACTCCGGCGCCATGCCCTTCGCCCAGTGGGGCTATCCGCATCACAACGCCCCCCGCTTCCGCGAGCAATTCCCCGCCGATTTCATCAGCGAGGCCCTCGACCAGACCCGCGGCTGGTTCTACAGCCAGCTTGCGATCAGCACCCTGCTCTTCGGCGAATCGTCCGCCGACGGCCCGGTCGCTCCGGCGGCCCAGCGCCAGCCCCCCCCTACCGATCCGCTCCTCGCCCCCCACCCCTACCCCCACCCCTTCAAGAACTGCATCGTCTTGGGCCTGATGCTCGGCGAAGACGGGCAGAAAATGTCCAAAAGCAAGCGCAACTACCGCGAGCCGGCCGAAATCTTCGACCGCTACGGCGCCGACGCGCTCCGCTGGTACTTCTTCGCCAATCAGCCCCCCTGGACCAGCATCCGCTACAACGAGCTGGCGATCAAGGACAGCATTCCCGAGTTCCTCCTGCGGCTCTGGAACGTCTACAGCTTCTTCGTCATCTACGCCAATATCGACGGTTTCGATCCCGCCGCTGCGATGTCCGGCGACGTCGGCCAGTTGGAGCCGGAGGTCCTCCGCCGCGCGACCACCTATCGCCCCCCCCGCGCCCGCCGCGAGCTGGACCGCTGGATCCTCAGCGAGCTCCACCGCACGGTCAAGTTCGTCGTCGAGCGCATGGACCGCTACGACAATTTCTCCGCCTGCGGCCAGATCGTCGATTTCGTCGACGCCCTTTCCAATTGGTATCTCAGGCGCAGCCGCAACCGCTTCTGGGCCGAGGACAAACACGACCCCGACAAGCTCGACGCCTACTGGACCCTCTACGAGTGCCTGGTGGAAACCTGCAAACTCGTGGCCCCCTTTGTCCCCTTCGTGGCCGAAGCCCTCTGGCAAAACCTCGCCGTCGCCTGTTTCGGCAAGCGGGTCATCGAAAGCGTCCACCTCTGCGACTACCCCACCGGCGACGAATCCGTCATCGATGAACGGCTCTCCGCCGAAGCCCGCACCGCCCGCGAAATCGCCTCCCTCGGCCGCGCCGCCCGCACCGCCGCCAGGCTCAAAGTCCGCCAGCCCCTGGCCAAGGTCGAGCTTATCCTGGCCGACCCCTCCCAGCAGGCATGGCTGGAACAGCATTTCCAGTTGATCGCCGAGGAACTCAACGTCAAACAAATCGAGTTCACCGAGCAGGCCGACCGTTACATCACCTACACCGTTCTGCCCGACCTCAAGCGCCTCGGGCCCCGCCTGGGCAAACGCCTCCCGGCCGTCAAAAACGCCCTGGCGCAAACCGACGCCGCCCGCCTCCTGGCCGATCTCAAGTCACACGGCAAAGTCTCCCTTCCGCTTCCGGACGGTCCCGTGGAACTGGACAACGAAGACATCCAAGTCCGCCTGCAAGCCAAGCCCGGCTGGGCGGCGGCCCAGGGCAAAACCTGCGTCGTCGTCCTCTCCACCGAGCTCTCCCCCGAATTGCTCCGCGAAGGCCTGGCACGCGACCTGGTCCACGCCATCCAGACCCGGCGAAAAGAGCTGGCCCTCAACTTCACCGACCGCATCCAACTCGGAATCGTCACCGATTCCCCCGACCTCCGCGCCGCCGCCGCGGAATTCGCCGACTACATCCGCGGCGAAACCCTCGCCACCCACTTGAGCCACGAACCCCTCCCCGTCCCCCCCGAACAAATCAAACTGGCAGACTCCACCATCGACCTCTACCTCCA
>JALHPA010000396.1 GCA_022842745.1 Pirellulales bacterium | reverse complement strand
TTGAAGCTATTCTTCCATCTACGAAGCGGAGAAAGAAGCACGGGCCTTCCGCAGTCCAAAGACTGCGGCCCCATTGAAGCCGCTACGCGATCGAGACTGTTGAAATTCTCGGTGCCCTTCCGCAGTCCAAAGACTGCGGCCCCATTGAAGCACGCTGCGGAATCGTCCGCTGCCTGCCCCAGCAACGACCTTCCGCAGTCCAAAGACTGCGGCCCCATTGAAGCACCCAGTTTTGCGCCACCTGGGTCGCCCGTGCGGTCCTTCCGCAGTCCAAAGACTGCGGCCCCATTGAAGCGAGCCTCACCGAGTCATACCCAGCGTTGATCCCGTGCCTTCCGCAGTCGACAGACTGCGGCCCCATTGAAGCCCGCAACGACGATTTCAAAGCGGTCGATGCGATCAACCCTTCCGCAGTCGAGAGACTGCGGCCCCATGGCATCGATCGAATGACCAGTTGCGGCGAAACCACCTCCGAAGGGCCCCTCGCGGCCGAAAAGTCCTCCTAGTCGCTTCTCTCCGCCGAAATTGCACTACTGTCCAAGTGTTTAATCGCAAAAACGAAATTTGTTTCCCCTAACCACTCGACTGGGTTATACTGAGCCCGTCGTCCCTAGCTCGGGTTTCTGCATGCAGAGGTGGGGCCAATGCAAGTCATTCGACGTCCTTCATTGACCAATAAAGGGGTGCGCCATTTGAGGTGTGTTGCCGTGGCAATGCTCGCCGCCTGCGGGTGTTCGTGCGAAAGCGATCGCGTTGGTGGCGGCATCCGTGAGGGCCATGCAGTGGAATCGCTCGAGTCCGCGCCTGCCGACCGCTCATTGAACGAAGAGGACCAGGCCCACCGCCAGACTCCCAAGGCCGAGCAGCGAGTAACGACTGATTCTCAATCTCGGCCGTCGGCCGCCAGTGATGGTAACGCGACTGGGAATCCGCACGAGGGAGTGTCAGGGAGCTCAGCCGCAGGGGGACCTCGCACTGGACAAGAGCCAAACGGGGCAGGCCCGGCGGGCGCAGCGCCTGGTCAGAAAAAACTACTGCGCGAACCCGGGGGGCTGAATGCTCAGGACAAGGGGCAGGAATCGAAAACGCCAGCGCGGCCTTTAGAGACGTCATGGGCCGCCGACAAGCCGCGGGCAACCCAAGAATCGACACGTCCCGACGTTCGTCGGAGTAACCCCAGGGAGATTCGACGTGCCGCTTCGCAAGCGCGGCATCATCTTGACACAGCTAACAAGATTTCAACCGAAGACTCAGGCAAGGCCTTTGAAGAGGCGCTGGCCGGCTGGAAGCTTGTCTCCGCACATGCCGCCCGTGACGGCGAGTGTGGCGAACTTACTACAGCTTTGCAGGTAGCGCTCAAACGATACGGCGAGGCGACGAACAAGCAATTTCGGGAACAGATCGATCGAGGTTTACCGCTCATCGTCAAGTAACCACCCCGACTTTACTTACCAGGGGCTGAAGCACCAGATGTCGTCCCGTTCTAATCAGCGGCCGATCAAGCTGCAGAACCGGGTTACGTGCCCCCATTGCTGGCACGTGCTCTTGCCGGAGCAAGCTCTCTACGTCGCCCAACATCCCGACCTGGTGGGCGATCCGCGGCTCGGCTCCGATGCGGCAACTCGCTTTTTGCCTAGCCGATTCGGCCCAGATTGCGCGGCGCTGGATCCCCGCGGCTTTGCCTGCCATGAACTTGCCTGTCCGAATTGCCATTTGGTAATTCCGCGGGCATTGTTCGAGATCGAGCCGGTGTTCTTGTCGATCCTCGGGGCGCCGGCGAGCGGCAAGTCCTATTTTTTGGCTTCCATGACCTGGCAGCTTCGTAAAGTTCTGCCGAAGCACTTCTCCCTGAGTTTCGGGGACGCGGATCCCCGGTCGAACCTGACTTTGCACGAGTACGAACAGGTACAGTTTCTTAACGCGAATCAAGACGCCATCGTCCAAATCGCCAAGACGGGCGAACAGGGGGACTGGTACGACGAAGTCAATTTTGATGGTCAAAATGTCCGGTTTGTACACCCCTATTTGTTCACCATGGCGCCGTCGGAAAGCCATCCCAACTATCAGGGCGCGGCCAAGCTGTCGCGCGCCGTATGCCTGTACGACAACGCCGGCGAACATTTCCTGCCTGGCGCCGATCGAGGGAATGTCCCGGTGACCCGGCATATGGCCTTGTCGAGCGCCATCATGTTCCTGTTCGATCCGACGCAGGATCCGCGCTTCCGCTCCGCGTGCGAAGGCAAGACGGCGGACCCGCAGATGATGGCGCGAACGCGACGCACCGAGCGAGAGTCCCCCGTCCGCCAAGAGACCATTCTGCTGGAAGCGGCCCAGCGCGTTCGCCGTCACGCAGGCCTGAGTCAGAAAGCAAAACATCGGCGGCCTTTGGTCGTTGTCGTTCCCAAATACGATTGCTGGTGGTTCATGCTGGACCGACCGCGACTGTCCGATCCCTGGACAAGCGTGGCGGACGGAACGATGAGTGCCATCCAGCTTGACGTGATCGACAGTCTTTCAACCCGGCTCCGCTCGATACTCTGGGAGATGACTCCGGAGTTTGTCTCGGCGGCCGAGAGCTTCGCGGAAGAGGTGATCTACGTGCCTGTGAGCGCTACCGGGTGTAGCCCGATCGTTGACCCACAGTCGGGCCACGTCGGTTTTCGCCCCCGCGACTTGAATCCCATGTGGGTGGAGACGCCGCTGTTGTACGTACTGGCCAGGTACTTTCAGGGGATCCTGCCGGTCTCCAGGCCGAAAGCAATGGGATTGGAGGCCGCGGTCATGGCGGGCAGGCCAAATGGCGCCCCGTCCACGAACGGTCCCGCCGGCCGATCGCCGAGCGCCCTCAATCCCATCCCCGTCCGTAGCGAGGAGAATCAGGGATGAGCCAGCAGTTGATTTACACGTCGGCGCCTCGCGGACTAAAGCCAGGAACGCGGGGCTTTTGCACCGTCGCCACGACGCCTGGCATGCCCGCCAATCTAGCCGATCGCCTAGAGTCGCTGAGCGGTTACCGGCACATGTTTGCACCAGGGGACCCGCGCAATCCGGTAAATTACTCGTTTCTATCGATTATCCTGGGTGGACGGCCGTGCTTCATCTTGTCGCGGGTGGCAGACGCGGGGTTGGATTACACCCAACGCACGAACAAACTGGCTCACCACTTGGTGCTGCAGCAAAAGGAGCTACCGCCGGGGGGGCCGGCCGTATTATTGTCCCAGCCAAGTCTCTTCTTGACTGCCTGGGAAGGCGAGCCGCGAACCATTCCCCCCAAAACCATTCCCCAACTGGGGACCAGCCCTGCCCGCTGCGCGGTTTGGGAACAAGTCACCGGGGACGCCGGCTGGGGGGGCTATCTGGCGGAGCTGGCGGGACGGTCGGGTTCGACGGTCACAGTGATCTTCCAGCCTGGGATGCCGCTGCTGGAGCTAATCGCGGAGTCGATCGCGCTTCTGCCCCCGGAGCAGAAATGGCAAACGACATTCAGCACCTACTTCAATAAGCTCCCGCCAGGCGTGGAATGCCGCTGGCGATGCGTGCCGGTCGACAGTGCCGAGGCACAACAAGCGGCGAGAGTCCCTGGAGCAATCGTACTGGACATTGCCGAACTCAAAAAATCCGGCACCACACCACCAGAAGACGCGTTAATCGAGGCCGCGCGAACTGGGCGGTTGGCGCCCGTGCGCGCGCCCAAGCCACCTGACGGTGTCGCCGCCGTTAAGCTAGCCGATCAAGAACTAGAAGATGAGCTGCGCCTGGCCGATGAACCGGAGTCAACGGATCAAAGTTCGGTGGCATTTAAAACCAGAGACGGCCGATCGAGCAAACCCCTTTTCCCCGCGGGGAACCACTCCGACCAGCCGCTTCTACCTCTCGAACACAATTCGATTCTGTCTCCAAAGGAGCAGCGTAAGCCTAAGAAAAAGCGGCCGATATGGCTCTACGTGACCGGTACCGTAGTTCTTTTGATTGCTACAGTTGCGGGCACGTTTGCGTTGCTGCACGCGAATGGCCTACTCGGTCTCGAGAACCTGTTAGCTTCCGCAACGCCGATAGCGAATACTGAGCCTACCGACGCTGACAAGGAAAAATTAAGAACCATCCAGGCCGCTGAACGGGAGAACGCTAGAAAGAAAGCCGAAGACGATCGAATCGCCAAGGAACGAGAAGACGAAGAAAATCAAAAACAGGCCGAGCAAGAACGGCAAGAGGCGGAAGCTAAGGAAAAGAAATTGAAACAGGAGGACGAACACA
>JALHPA010000395.1 GCA_022842745.1 Pirellulales bacterium | reverse complement strand
CCAGGGGGGGGCCGCGCGGTTTATCGCCAATTCGCTTGGCGACTTGACTAAACGGGAAAACCGGATGTTTCACCTGCCGTCGAACATCAACAACTCCAGTCAGGATATCAATTTTCCATTCAGGGTCCTGGTGGGACCGATCGACGCCCTTCCGCAGATAAACGCCAGTCAGCCTAGCACGTGGCCCCTTCGCACCCCTCTGGCCGTCTCGGCCGGCGCCAGTGCCAACGCCGAAACTCGCGAGGGAGACGAAATCGTCCTTACCAATGTGCTGGAATGGGATATCAAGGTCTTTGATCCCACGATGCCGGTCAAGGCCGACAACTTGAGCTCTCCCCAGGCGTACCTGACCCCGGGCGATGCGGGATATCGAGTGGCGCCCGCACCGCAAGCCAATGGTCCGGTTCCCTTGGGGACTTATGTGGACCTTGGCAACGACTTATTTCCCAATCTGACCCAATTCGGCTCGATGACGCAGGTGGCTGTGCAGAAATCTGGTTTGCTCCCCGTGCCCCCAAGCGGCAACAACCCCGGCTACCCCTACGCGACGTATGACACCTGGTCGTTCCATTACGAGCACGATGGAGTTCGCCAGACTTCGTTCGGCGTCGACTTGGGAACGGACGGACTCGACAATCCGAATTCTGCACCCGGTGTAGACGACGTGGGCGAGCGCGAAACGTCGCCGCCGTATCCGTATCCTCTGCGCGGCATTCGCATCAAGATGCGGGTGTATGAACCCAGTTCCAAGCAAGTCCGCGAAGTCACCATCGTCGAGAGCTTTACCAAAGAGTAACCAGCGGACGCCAAGGGTTGATTGCGGATTATCGGGTACTCTCGGCCTTTGGCTATTAGCGCGGGCGCGTCCGCCGTGATCGAAACGCACGTTATTCGTCTGCGCGGACCGTGGGAATTCCAGCCGGTTTTCTCTGCCGACCCCACTCGCTCGACCCATGACGGCGCTCCGGCTTCATGGCGCGTCCACTTACCTGCTTGTTGGCGGGAAATGGTCGAGCAGGGGCTTCCGCTTGGCACTCGACTTGATGGTTCAGCCTGCTCTGTGGCCAGCGCTCGACTGCATCGCCGTTTTGGCTGTCCCTCCAATTTGGATCCTCACGAGCAGGTGCTGCTGGCCCTGGAATGGGAGGGGACGATTGGTGAAGTGCGTTTGAATGGTCGAGTGATGCCGTGTCCGGTCACGAACCCTCCAGCGGGGAACTGCGATCCGATGGCTCGCGCTGTCAGTGGCATGATTTTCGACGTGACTTCGCTATTGGATGCCAGGAACATGCTGGTGGTCGAACTTATTCCGGCTGCGTCTCGGACGGAGAAATCTTTACTCTTCGATGCGCGGCTGGAGATTCGCGGTTGATGGACGGTATGCTGTTTGCGGGCCTGGGATGCGATTCCTGCTGGCCAGTCCACGAGGCGATCCCTACAATTTCCGGCCATGCGAATCTGACCCTTGGTCTCAATCGAATCCGGTGCTCGTACCGTGCGTACCCAGCCTTCCACGCCTCGACCGCCACAGTTCCAACTGCATTCGTTGCTGATTGGAGTGGCGGTGCTAGCCGTCCTGTTCGGGTGGATGCGCACGGCGGGTGAAACCGCGATTTGGGCCACGCTTTCGGGCCTGCTGTTGGTGGGCTGCCATGTATTTGGCAACGTGCTTGGGACGCGGATGCGGGACCAGCGCTCGGTCGAACTCAATTCCCAGCGTGCCACTCGCACTCGGACCGCGTTGGCCGCTCGACCGGCGCTCGACAAGGCGCCTGCGGTTCATCTTGGGCAGCGAGCGCCGCTCGGTCGGCTCAACGGTTGGATTTGTGGGATTGGGATTTGCACGGGGGCCGTGTTGGGAGGAATGGTGCTTATGACGGCGAGCCGGATCAGCGTCGCCGGCTGGGCTGTGGGTTCGCTTTCGGCCGGCATTGTTGGAGGGTTTGTGGCGTTTCTGTGCGCTGGATTTGTTGAGATGTCGCTGGCGGCGCTGCGGCAAGGGATCGATGTCCACCATCGCGACAAACGGTTGTCGCAAGGGAGTCGCTGGCCGGAGGCGCATGCGCCGGGAGTGGAGTTGCCCGTTCCCGAGTGAATTGCCGCTAGTGGCGCGGTTGTCCGCCAGCCAGCTTCCGCTCGCTCCAGCGGGCAAATAACGAGAGCGGATAGCTCATGAGCAAATACAGCAGGGCCGTGACCGATGCCAACTCGACAAACGCTCCGGTGCTCAGCGCCAAGACCGAATAGCGCTTGGTCAATTCGACGATCGTGATCACCGAGCAGACGCTGGTGTCTTTGAAGAGCGCGATGAAGTCGTTGGTGACGGGTGGAATTACCAGACGGAACGCCTGCGGCAATACGATCCGCCAGATCGCCTGCCGCTTGCTCATGCCGAGTGCGAGCGCGGCTTCCATCTGCCCGCGCGGTATGGCTTGCAACCCGGCACGATAGATCTCGGCTTCGTAGGCGGAGTAATTGATGGCCAATCCGGCGATACCCGACAACACGGGGGGAATGTTGACTCCGGTTACTTTCGGCAGCAGGTAGAAGATGGCGTAGAGCTGCAGCATCAGCGGTGTCCCGCGCAGCAATTCCACGTACCATCCCAAGGGCGTGGCAATCAAGCGGGGGCCGTAAATCCGACCGACCGCCACCAGAATTCCGATGGCGATCGCCAGGGGCATCGAGCAGACGCTCAAGAGAACGGTCATGCCTGCCGACTCCAGAAGGATCGGCAGATTCGACCGGACGATCTCCCACCAGCTCCGGCTTGCCGCCGCCGCCACCTCGGTCGTGTCGCGCAGGGCCAGCATCTGCGCTTTGCCGGACATGTCCCACTGGTCGTAGAGGGACTCCAGCCGTCCGTCGGCGATGATTCGCCCGAGCGCCGCGTCGATGGCTTTGTGCAAGCGCGGTTGCTGTTTGCTCACCAGGGCTACGTAAAAGCCTTCTCCCACGGGTCGGCCGACGAATTTCAGGCCGGGGAAACGATCGGCATAGAACAGCGCGATACAGTCGTCCTGCAGGGTTACGTCCAGTTGGCCGTTGGCGACTTTCTCCATAGCGTTCGTGTTGCCGTCGAACGCCACCAGGTCGGCATTCCATTCCTGCGGAGCTTGAAAATACCGTTCGGCCGCGGATCCGGTGAGCACTCCGGCGGACAGTCGCGCCCGGCCTGCGCGAGGGCGAAGGTCGTCCCAAGACTGGATCGGGCTATCGCGCTTGGCCATCAGTTGCAGTCCGTACAAGTAATAGGGCCGCGAACAGAGGTAGTCGCGTTGCCGCTCGGGCGACATTTCGTAGCCGTTCAAGACCAAATCGATCGTACCGTCCAACAGCAGCGGCAGGTTTTCCCATTGCCCTTGGCGGAACTGGGCGCGCACCGGTTTGCCAAGTTGCTTTCCCACCTCTTCGGCCAGCATCTCCGCCAGTTCGACCTCAAACCCGCGGAGTATGGTTGGATCGTTTTCGTCGGGGAACACGAACGGTCCCCCCCCTTCCTGGTCGGCGCCCCAGATCAGTGTCCCGCGGGCCGCGACCTCGTCCAATGCGTCGCCTCGCGCGACATTGCCCCTTCCGCATAAAAACGCCGCGATCGCCGCCAACTGGATCGTCCTACGTAAGGCGCGCCCGACGGATGTATGCATGAGGGATTTGCTTTCGCTGGTCAGCCGGAGAATGGATCGCGGATTGCCGCGGAACGGCGCAAGAGAACTCCGAGGATGCGGCTTGTTGGACAGAATGTCAATCGGTCGAGCCGACGGCAGTGCGCCAGGTGGAGTATCGATTACGGCCCGATCTCCAATCGGCCCAACCGCCATTCGGTTCCCTCGGTAAGATCCTTTCGCAGGTTATTGACTTGTGTTCGAAAGGAGCCCAGCGGCGCCGCGGCCCGGCGAATTCTGGCGGCCTTCGCCGCAAATTCCTCGAATAGCGGCCCTAAAGTCTCTTGAGGCGTTAATTGATCGGCCAATCGCCGCACTTCCCGGCCGACGCCCTGTTCCAATCTCGCGATCAATAGCCCGCGCAATAACAATCCCCAGACGATTGTCCAAAGCACCGCCTGGCCGACGAAATCCAATCCGTACAGCGGTTTTCCCTGCCAGCTATGCTCGAAGAAGAAATTGTAACCCAGCCGCCCCAGCAGGTATCCGGGCAGCAGAAAGAACAGCAGTTCGAGCAAGGCGTGCATCCACCCGCCGGCTCTCGATCGGGTGCGAAACTCCGCCGCGGCATCGACGGACGACTCGAGCCGGG
>JALHPA010000394.1 GCA_022842745.1 Pirellulales bacterium | reverse complement strand
GCGATGCTGACCACCAGCCGCAGATTGCCGGCGGAGAGCACGCGTTTGGCGGCGTCGTAATCCCGTTGTAAAAGGGCGGTGCGCTGAGTACGCCGAGAGAGCGTCGAGGGGCTTTCCAAGGTGATGCACATGAGATGACGCAGTTCCCCCCGCAACTCGTCCGCGCGTCCCAACGCACCGCCTGTTCCCTCGGCCAACTGATCCCGCAGGTTGACCATTCGCGCTGAAATTTCCCTCAGCCGTTCCATCAACGGCTGCAATCGGCCGATTCGCAGATTCAGTTCCTCGACCAGGCGAACCGCCTTGTTGCGTCGCCGGACCAGCCGCCGCCAGGCGGCGCGCCGCTCGGCCAAGGGCTTGCTCTTTCGCACCACCAGCGTAAAGTCTCGCCGGTTCTCGACGAGCAAGTGCTCGATCGTGGCCAGATTCGGGTCCAGCCGCTTGAGAATGTTCTTTTTCTCCGTGGTGTTGGTCACGGAGACCTCGATCGTCCGATCCAGCCGCAACTGACCGTCGCGGACCTTGCGGAGCAGCGTGGCCGCCCCTTGGAGCAGATAGTCGTTGGCCAACAAGCAATGGCGGAAACGCGCACGGGTCAGCTCGATCTGCTTGGCCGCCGACACCTCCTCGACGCGCGACAACAGCGGGATCTCTCCCATCTGCATCAGATACATCCGCACCGGATCGTCGATCTGGTCGTCGAGACCGGTCGATTCCAATTCGTTCTCTTCGTGGTACAGATCGACCGGCAGCTCGCCGGGTTCGACTGGATGTTCGTCCAGGTCGAAATCGGCCTCGTCATCGAGCGCGGCAACGGGAGCGGCGGGTTGTTCGTCGGCATACGCGTTGAGTTCGTCGGCAGGCAGGCGGGCGTCTGTCATGCGCGGGGCTTTGCGGGCGTTTGAGGGCTTGCGAAGAGTGGACTTCTTGGGACGGGACAAGTGCGCCTCCTCGAGCTGGAATTGCGGGCAACGCGAAAGATGAGCACAACGTGTGCAGGCTCATTACGGCTTCGCGGAGAGGGAAAAGCACGTTTAGTGCCGTCCCCTCCAGAAGCGCGTTTCGCGCGCAGTAACGCCAAGCATCGAAAAGACTTACAGAACTGTTCCCCTCGGCCGATCGAATCTCGGCCAGACGGTTGCCGTTGCCCTTACTCAACCTTTCGTGGACCGAAGGTCGTAATATTGCAACGTTTGCGTCGAGAGGCCGTTTTTTTCGGCGTTGTCGTTTTTTCCGTTCCGACTTGCAGATGCCTACCCTACGCACGGAGATCCGCAAGGGTTCAACAGGGATTGCGAGCCAACGGAAAGTCCGCGGTTGCGGACAAGCGCGGCGGTAACCCGGCATTGGCTAAACAGGGCCAGCGAATCCACTCGCCAAGATGCCATCGCAAGCCCCGCCCACTGCGAAACGGCTGCCGGCAATGTGTCAACGACGTCTGTACGGCGCGGCGTTCGACTACTCCACCACCGGCTTCGGCCAGTTGACTCCGGCGACCAGACAAGCAATTCCCAGCGCGAAGACTACCAGCGCGATCACCCAGCGCCGCCGCCAGATCCCGTACGCTGCCCCCGTCCAAAACATGCCCCACCCGAAGATCAGCGCCGACACGAGGAGGGCGTGGACGAACCTTGGCCGCAATTCATTCTCCAGCCCGATCAACGCTGGGTCGTAGCCCAATCTCATGAACTGCCGCACTGCGAAGAACACCATACACGCTCCCAGCCCCGTCCCAATCAACCCAAACGCTCCAATGAACATCGTGGGAATGATCCGCCAACGCATCTGCGGAATCGCGTTCGCCGGGGGGGGCACGCTCGACGGCGGCTCGTCCGAGAAAGGACCGACATATCGCTCGTTTTCCATGACCTCCTCCGTTGATCGTCGCCAGCAAAATCGGTCCAGGCGCCGAGAAATGGAATAGTGGGCAAGCAGTGGTACGTGACGCTCAATTACATGGTCCCGGCGGACAGTAAATTGAAGGTCGCGGCAATACCTAGCGTTCCCCCTAGGGCGGCCGCGAGGGCAGTGCGCCGATTCGACAACCAGTAAGAGTACGCCGCGAGCATCCATGATGCCCCCGAGATAATCAACAAGCTTGGGACGCCGACAAAACATGCCAAACGCCATTCTTTGTTGGGCACCATCGATGTCCAAAATGGATCCGTCAAGATGCTCCGGAATTCCCTTAGAAGAATGATCCCCAAACCCGCGCCCGCCACCAGAACAAGAAATCCGCACACACCAAAAAGCAGGGCGAGTACGATTCGCCGCAACGGCGGAAGCCGATTTCCGGTAGTCGCTCGCGTTCTCTGATGGCCCGTGGCGCTTTCAAGCTGTCGATCGGTGTCCATTCAAATCATCCCGAGGTAGGAGCCTCGTCCGCGACCAAGCTAAACGGGCGGCGTCGTCGCGTGCAGTTCCGCTCTTCCGCAACCGAGATATTGTGCCAGGCAAAACAGCAACAAGTATGCAGCTCCGGTTGCTGCCAGTATGACCCAGACTTCAATCGGGAGGTTGCCGGCGCCAAAGAACATTTCCACGCCCATCTCGAACACCAGCAGGAGCACCAGCGCCGCGGCAACCACGATCTTGTATCCCAGGCGGCGCAGCCCCGAGATGTGCCAACAAGCTGGACGAACCACCGCTGCGCGAAACAGGCAAAATCCAATCGGCATAACGATCGCAACGGCTAGCGAGGCGCCGTCGCCTGCGTCGCCGATGATCGCGGACGCCGCCGCGACGACCGCTAGGCCGAGTAGCAGCACGATGCTTTCTCTGATCGCTGTTTGAATCGTTGACATCGTCGAACCTCTGCTCGACTGCGCGGAAACCGGTCTGGTTCAGCGATTCGACTCTCTCGCCAGATCAGGCCCGCTGCCCGTTGCCGACTTCCAATTCGGTCATCAAGAGCAGGTCCAAGACACTGTAGCTGTCGTCTGGCTGAATGACGATTATCGTCCGTCCGGAGGGAGACTGAGCCACGGAGTCGGGATGCGCCACGGGAAACGTCTGGCCATCCGCCATTCGAATGCTGAATGGCCGGAACGGACGGAAAGCAAGCGTCGCCTTAAATTGGTCGGATGTCATGCACCTAGTATACCCCCCCGCCAGTCGCCCGCCAAACCTGTCGGGTCGAGCAACAAAATCAGCTTGCGTTCGACCCTCGCCCTCCAAAAGGTTTTCGCGGGCTGGCCTTCGCTTTCGCCACCAATGCCTGGAGCTGCGGATTGGACGCCAAGAAATTGTCCATCAGGCTGTCGTCCTCTTGCGGATCTAGCGACTGAATCGCCAAGAGCCGTTGGTACGGCATCTCGACGACCAACGCCTCTCCGCTCTCGGCGCATTCATCCAACGTCTGTTTCAGGTCCGCTTGCAGGCGGCTGAATGGAATGGTCCTGATGGCCATCATGTACATCCCGTTGAGGGACTTGTTACCCCTCTACCTCCCACCCTGCCTGGTACTCTCGCCGCCACAGCTTCTGCGCTTCCGCATCGTCCACGATCCTGCCGGTTTTGGGGTCGATCGTTAATGCTCGCCCCACCCGCTGGGAGATATTTCCCAGGTGGCAGAGCAGCGTCGTTTTGTGTCCCTCCTCGATGTCGGCGTGCGGCCGGCCCCCGTTGCGAATGCAATCCACGAAGTTCGCGAAGTGTTGCCCCTCCGCACCGGAGCCGCCCCCTGCGGCCGTTTCGCGGTTCTTCAGATCGTAAATCTTGTACCCGGCGTCGCGCACCACCAGGCTCCCCTGCTCGCCGTAGAACGACATGCCAAACGTGTCCCCCTCGAATCCGCGCGGGCTCCAGCTCCGCCCCTCCCAGACCAGCGAACAGCCGTCGAACTCGAACGTCGCCACCTGCGTGTCCGGCGTCTCCTGGTCGTCGTCCCAGCGGTATTTTCCCCCCGCCGATGTCACCCGCCGCGGATAATCGACTCCCAAGCCCCAGCGGCAAATGTCGATCCCATGCACGCCGTTGTTCCCCAGCTCCCCCGTCCCCCAGTGCCAGAACCAGTGCCAGTTGTAATGCACCAGATTGTCTCGGAACGGCCGCGCCGGCGCCGGTCCCTGCCACAAGTCGAAATCCAGCCACGCGGGGGGCGCCCCCGTCTTGCCATGCCCGATCGACGGCCTTTGGTTGTTGTACCAAGCGCGGGCAAACAAGACCTTTCCAATCGCCCCCGCTCGGAGTTTTTCCACCGCCTCGATAATGCCTGGGTAACTGCGTCGCTGGGTGCCGACTTGCACTGCTCGTTGG
>JALHPA010000393.1 GCA_022842745.1 Pirellulales bacterium | reverse complement strand
GCCCGCATGCTCCGCCGCGATCGCAGCCTGCAGCGTATACGGTCCCAATCGGCCGCCGGACATCGCCCGCTTCACAAGCTCTTGACCCTCGCGAATCTGGTTGGAATTCCAAAGCGAGCGGTCCTGTTCGTGCAGGAGGACCAATTCGCCAGCGGCCGACGTTCGCGCGGCGCGGCGCGAATCCTGCAAAAGCATCAGAGCCAACAGGCCGATCGCTTCCGGGTCGGGCAGCAGTTCCACCACCAGCCGACCGAGGCGAAGCGCTTCGGCCGACAGATCCGCCTTCGTCACCGCATCGCCGGACGAAGCGGAATAGCCTTCATTGAAAACCAAATAGACCACGGCCAGGACCGAGTCCAAACGCCCAGGCAAATCGTCGGCGGCCGGTATGGCAATGGGAATCGCCGCAGCCCGTATTTTGGCCTTGCCCCGCACAATGCGTTGCGCCATGGTTGCCGAAGCAGTCAAGAACGCGGCTGCGATCTCCGGCGTCGTCAATCCGCACACTTCCCGCAGCGTCAAGGCAACTTGAATGGCCGGATCGATCGCCGGGTGGCAGCAAGTGAAGATCAGCCGCAATCGGTCGTCCTCGATCTCGATTTCATCCCGCGCGGCGTTGGCCTGGGCCACTTCATCCATCCGCTTCACAACCACGTCCAGCGACCCATCCAAGCGCGCCTTGCGACGGATCGCATCGATCCACTTGAAGCGGCCGGTGGAAACCAGCCAGGCGCGAGGATTGTCTGGAATTCCCTGCACTGGCCATTGCGCGACCGCGGCGGCAAAGGCCTCGTGCAGCGCTTCCTCCGCGCGGTCAAAGTCTCCCAATTGGCGCGCGAGCGTCGCGAACACGCGGCGCGAGTCCTCTCGATAAATTCGCTCGATCGTGGCATCCAAGTCGGACACAGCAGGCGCCCAAGGTTAGTCGAACGGATGGGGTCGGCCGCATCGCCCCTCCCGGCGAGTCGATACCGGCCATTAGTTCCCGGATAGCGAGCGGCTCTGGCGAACGAACTCCTCGGCCGACCAGTGTTGGTCCCCCGACATCGTCCGCTCGTCGCCAGTGTGCGTTGCCGACCGGCGGGCTTCGTTTCGCCGGCGGACCAGGTCGGCGTGGGTGGTGAAATACGGCAGGCTGTGTCCGCGGAAGTCCTCGATCGTCGCGAAACCATGACGGTCCATGAAGGCCAACAGCTCGTCACACATTGGCTGGATGATGTCGTACCCCCGCTTCATTACGGCGGTGCAGACCTGAACCGTGTGGCAGCCGACCAATAGGAATTGAGCCGCGTCCTGTCCGCTTTCGATCCCCCCGATGCCGCTGAGCGTCCTTCCAGGATGGGACTCGGCGATTTCCGCGGCAATCTCGACGCAAATTCGCAACGCAACGGGCCGAATCGCCAGTCCCGAATATCCTCCCAACGTCGTGTATCCCTCGACCGTCGGCTCCGGCCGCAACGTCTCCAGATTGACCCCCATTACGCTCCGCAAAGTATTGATCGCGCTCACCCCCTGGCATCCCGCGCGAAGCGCCGCCCGGCAGGGATCTTCAATGTGGGTGACATTCGGCGTGAGCTTCGCCCACACCGGAACCTTGGCCGCCTGCATCACCCAGGCGCAAACCTCCTCCAGCACTTCCGGGCATTCCCCCATGGCCGATCCCATCTTTTGCTCGGGCAAGCCATGCGGGCAGGACATGTTCAACTCGAAGCCGTCAACTCCGGCCTCTTGGCAGCGTTCGACGATTTCAACCCAGGAGTCGCGACGGTACTGCTCCATGATCGAAGCAATCAATACTCGGTCTGGATACCGGTCTTTGATCGCCTTGAATTCGTCCTCCCACACATGGAACGGTCGATCGCTGATGAGTTCGATATTCTCCCAGCCAATGATTTCGTCGGTCCCAGGCGCGCGAAGTCGCGTATAGCGCGGCTGAACGTTATGGATCTGCGAGACGTCCAAAATCACGGTCTTGCAGATTACGCCTCCCCACCCCTGGTCAAAACCTCTGCCAATGACGCTCGCATTGGCGCCAGGGGGGCCGGATGCGATCAAAAACGGGTTGGGAAATCGCAAACCGTCGACGGTGGTAGCCAAACTAGGCATAACGCGGCAAACCGATGGAGAATGGGATTACAAGCGGACGGCGCCCCCCGCTGGGCCGACCGTATATTTAACGGCGCGAGGCCAAGGCGAACGGTTGGGAGGAGCGAACCGCGCGGCGGGTTCGATTCGCGTCGGCCGCGGGTCACAGTTCCGCTATCTTACCGTAAGTCTCTGGCCGGCGATCGCGGAAGAACTGCCACGTTTTTCGTACCTCGCGGATCTGTTCCAGATCGAGATCGGCGATCACGATATCGTCGGTCGAGCGGCTCCCTTCGGCAATTATTTGCCCTCGCGGATCGCAAAAGTAGCTTTGGCCATAGAATTCTCCAATCCGCCACGGCTCCTCGTATCCGGGACGATTGATCGCTCCGACGAAATACCCGTTGGCCACCGCGTGCGCCGGCTGCTCGAGCTTCCACAGGTACTCCGACAGCCCGGCCACGGTTGCCGACGGGTTAAACACGATCTCGGCCCCGTTCAGGCCCAGGCAGCGGGCGCCTTCAGGAAAATGGCGGTCGTAACAGAGGTATACCCCAATTTTGCCGGCCGCCGTCGAGAATACGGGGTAGCCGAGATTTCCGGGACGAAAGTAGAACTTTTCCCAGAATCCGGGGGCCACATGCGGCAGGTGCATTTTGCGGAACTTGCCCAAAAAAGTCCCATCGGCGTCCAGCACGGCGGCCGTATTGTAGTACAAGCCGCTCAGCTCCTCTTCCATCAGCGGAACCACCAGCACGACCTTGTGCCGCTGCGCCAATTCCTGCATCAGACGCACCGTGGGACCGCCCGGCGCCTTTTCTGCCAGATCGTACCACCGCGGATCCTGGGTGGCGGGAAAATACGGCCCGTAAAAGAGCTCTTGCAGGCAAACGACCTGCGCTCCTTTGCCCACGGCGCGTTCGATCAGCGCGACGTGCTTGTCGATCATCGCTTGCTTGATCTTGGCCAGCGGAGAAGTAACCGGCTCGCACAGCGTGGCTTGAATAAGCGCGGCGCGGACGATGCTGGGCATACAGAATGGGCGGAATGAGAATTAGTGGTAGGAAAAAGCAAGCACGTATCTTACGGGAACCGGCTTGGCCGACAAGGGATTGGGTCCCAAGCCAGCGAAACGGGGAACGCCGTAAGTGTCTGGGGGAACGTCGGTTAAGTGAAATGCGAGCTGGCCGCATCCTTGACCGACAGCCACCTGGGCGGGTATCATGCTGCGGTTTAATACCAGCGCCAAGGCATGAAAAGAAGCTCTTGGCGCCCCGCCGCGCTGATCGCTTTTCCGTGTCCGAGCCAGAGTTTTTCGGTGGCGACCCTCTCTGGTCGCGGACGGGTGTGCGCTCTGCGGCAACGCACGGCCACCCGACGGCTGGAAGGTTGACTTGAATGTCCCCCGTGGTGATTGATATCCGAAGCGCCGAAGATTCGCGCGACGTCGTGCATCGCGCCGTCCAGTCGCTGGCGGAAGCAAAACTGGTCGTCTTTCCCACGGAGACGGTGTACGCGCTTGCGGCCAGTGCGGTCCATCCCGAAGCGGTCGCTCGGCTCTTGGAGGTTAAGCGCCGCGAGCCAGGCAAACCTCCGCTGACTCTGGCGGTCCGCAGCGCCGATGACGCCCTGGATTATGTCCCCAAGATGAGCAATCTGGCTTTGCGCCTGGCGCGGCGCTGTTGGCCGGGACCCGTGACGCTGGTTTGCCCAGACAACCATCCTGAGAGCCTTGTCACGCGACTCTCCGAACCAGTACGCCAGGCGGTCGCACCCGCCGGCACAATCGGTTTGCGCGTGCCAGGGCATAAGGTCTTCTTGGACGCCTTGCGAATGGTTCCCGGACCCGTGGTCATGACGAGCGCCAATCGCACCGGCGCCGGCGAACCGCTCCGGGCTCAGGACGCAATCGACAACTTGGGAGACGACGTCCAGTTGGTGCTCGACGATGGTCGAAGTCGCTTCGGCCAATCGTCGTCGGTGGTGAAAATCGACGAGCGCGGATTGGAAATGCTACGGGCAGGCGTCGTATCCGAACAGACGATTCGCAGGCTGTCCAGCCTGTTCATTTTGTTTGTATGTACGGGAAACACATGCCGCAGCCCAATGGCGGAAGCCATTTGCCGGCATGCCCTCGCCCGGCGGCTGGGGTGTGCGCCCGAGCGTTTGGAG
>JALHPA010000392.1 GCA_022842745.1 Pirellulales bacterium | reverse complement strand
CCGCTTCGACCGCTTTCTCGATCCCGCGGCGAATCGCCATCGGATTGCTCCCCGCGGCGATGTTCCGAATCCCCTCCTTGAAAATCGCCCGCGCCAGTACGGTCGCCGTCGTCGTGCCGTCTCCCGCAATGTCCGACGTCTTGCTGGCCACTTCGTTCACCAGCTTGGCGCCCATGTTCTCGAACCGGTCTTCCAGTTCGATCTCCTTGCTCACCGTCACTCCGTCCTTCGTGACCGTCGGGCCGCCAAACGACTTGTTGATGATCACGTTCCGGCCGGTCGGACCCATCGTCACCGCCACTGCGTCCGCCAGCTTGTCCACGCCGCGCAACATCCGTGCGCGGGCTTGATCCTCGAATAGCAATTGTTTCGCCACGTTTCACGTACCTCGGTATGGATTTGTGTTGGAGAAAACGCTCCCCGGCCGCAGGCGGACCCATCTGCGGTCCCCTAGGCGCTTGCCGCGTTGCGCGTCGCGTGCTTTGACTGGGAATCGCCTAGGCGATCACGCGAGCCAAAATGTCCGACTCGCGCAAAATTTTCACTTCGTGTCCGTCCAGCTCGATATCGCTGCCGGAATACTTGCCGTAGATCACCTCGTCACCGACCGACACCGACAGCTCGCCCCGGTTGCCGTTGTCGAGCAACTTGCCCGGACCGACGGAAATCACCTTCCCACGCTGCGGCTTTTCCTTCGCCGTATCTGGCAACACGATGCCTCCCGCCGTGCGCTCTTCGGCTTCTTTCGGTTCCACAACCACCCGGTCATCCAGCGGACGCAAACGCAATTCAGACATGGATCGAATTCCTTATCAATTTGTGATGTGAAGTTGTTTTGTGTTGGCCTGGCGGCTAAGTCACGCCTCGCGCATCCTGCCGCCAAAACCCAGGCACGACGCCCGATTTACATCATGCCGCCCATTCCTCCCATACCACCCATGCCGCCCCCCATGCCGCCCCCCATGCCACCCATTCCGCCCATGCCACCCCCCATCCCGTGATCGTGGCCGCCGTGATCGTCGGCCTTCTCTTCGGAGGGGATGTCGGTCACGAGCGACTCGGTCGTCAACAACAGCGAAGCCACGCTCGCCGCGTTCTGCAGAGCCGTGCGCACCACCTTGGCCGGATCGATGATTCCCGCCGCGACCAGATCGGTGTACTGATCCTTGTCGGCGTCGTAACCATCTCCCTTCCCCTTCATCTGCCGCACCCGGTTGACGACCACGGCGCCATCCATCCCGGCGTTATCGGCGATGCATCGCAACGGATAATCGAGCACGTTCCGCACGATCGCTACGCCGTGCGCTTCGTCTCCCTTCAGATCGAGCTTGTCGAGGGCCTTTTCCGCCCGCAACAGCGCCACTCCGCCCCCGGGGACAATCCCCTCCTCAAGCGCCGCCTGGGTGGCCGCCTTGGCGTCTTCGAGCAGCGCCTTCCGCTCCTTCATTTCCGTCTCGGTGGCCGCGCCGCAGTTGATCTGCGCCACGCCTCCGGCCAGTTTCGCCAGCCGCTCTTGCAGCTTCTCGCGGTCGTAGTCGCTATCGGTCCCTTCGATCTCCTTGCGAATCTGCTCCGCCCGCCCGTCGATGGCCTCCTTCTTTCCGGCGCCTCCGACGACCGTCGTCAATTCCGACGTAATGTGGAACTTCTTCGCCCGTCCCAAATCCGACAGCTTCACCGAATCCAGTTGAATGCCCAAATCCTTGTAGATCGCGGTCCCGCCGGTCAGCACCGCCAGGTCTCCCAGAATCGCCTTCCGGCGGTCGCCGTAGCCCGGCGCCTTCACGGCGCAGGCTTGGATAATGCCGCGCATCTTGTTGACGACCAAGGTCGCCAGCGCCTCCCCTTCCACGTCTTCCGCGATAATCAACAGCGGCTTGCCGCTCTTGCTGATCGCTTCCAACAACGGAACCAGGTTCTTAGCGCTGCTGATCTTCTCTTCGTAGATCAAAACGTAGGCGTTTTCCAGTTCGACCGTCTGCGAATCCTGGTTCGTCACGAAGTGCGGCGACAGATAGCCGCGGTCGAACTGCATCCCCTCGACCACTTCCACCGTGGTCTCGGACTGCTTCCCTTCCTCGACCGTAATCACGCCATCCTTCCCGACCTTCAAAAACGCCTCGCTCAGCACATTCCCGATCGAGGGATCGTTGTTCCCCGCGATCGTGGCGATCTGCATGATCTCCTTCTTGTTCTTGTCGCTGATCGGTGTGGCCATTTTCAGGATCGCCTCCGACACCGCGTCGGTCGCCTTCGCGATCCCCCGCGATAGCGCCATCGGGTCCGCCCCCGCCGCAATCATCTTCAACCCTTCGCGGAAAATCGCCTCGGCGAGCACCGTCGCCGTCGTCGTTCCGTCCCCCGCCACGTCGTTCGTCTTGCTCGCGGCTTCCTTCACCAACTGCGCCCCCAGGTTCTCAAACGGGTCGTCCAGCTCGATGTCTTCCGCCACCGTCACCCCGTCCTTCGTGATCTTGGGCGATCCCCAACCCTTGTCCAGCACCGCGTTCCGGCCGCGCGGGCCGAGCGTGCTGCGAACTGCCTTGGCGAGTTTGGACGCGCCGGCCAGCAACGGCTGCCGCGCTTCATCATCGAATACCATCTGTTTTGCCACAGCCACATTCCTCCTTTGGACCAACCAATCCCCCAGCCCTCGGCCGGCGGTGAATAATCTGGTAGGCCGTCGCCAAACTGGCAGTCCACGGCCAAACAGTCCCCCTCAAAGCAACGCGCGTGCCGCATCTCGGCCATCAAGTCGCAAGCTCATTCGCCACTGTGCTTTACGTCAAATTCAATCTTCGCGCTCCCCTCCCCTGCCCTGCTCCACTGCCCGCCTTGTGTCAATTTGGCAGGACCACCGATCCCGTCCCTTGGCCGAAACGCTTCCATACCGTCGTCCGCCCCAGAATCCCACCCTTCGCGTCACCCCTCCCCTCGTTGACACCTCGACGTAAGCCGTTTACAGTAAAAGAGTTGCTATTTCCACCCTCCCCCAATCGCCCACTGCTAGCCTGCGAGGTCTCGTGGCCGCCAAAGCCTGGTCCGGAGTGTTCAACGAGGCCACCGATCGCCGCGTCGAACATTTCACCGAAAGCATCAGTTTCGACCGCCGCCTCTATGCCCACGACATCGCAGGCTCGATCGCCCACGCGCAGATGCTCGTCCACGTCGGCCTGATGACTCCCGACGAGTGCCGCCAGATCGAATCCGCCCTCGCCGACATCCAATCCCAAATCGAGTCCGGCGACTTCCCCTACAGCACCGAACTGGAAGACATCCACCTCCACATCGAGCGCGCCCTCATCGACCGCCTCGGCGACACCGGCCGCAAGCTCCACACCGCCCGCAGCCGCAACGATCAGGTCGCCACCGACCTCCGTCTCTGGTGCCGCGAATCCATCGATCGCCTCGACGCCGCCCTGCTCGACCTGCAATACGCCTTCGTCCACCGTTGCGACGCCGACCGCGATTGCATCCTCCCCGGCTACACCCACCTCCAGCGCGCCCAGCCCGTCCTCGCCCCCCACTACTGGCTCGCCTACTGCGAAAAACTCCAGCGCGACCGCCAACGCCTCGCCGACTGCCGCCGCCGCGTCAACGTCCTCCCCCTGGGCGCCGCCGCCCTCGCAGGCACCACCCTCCCCATCGACCGCGACCACGTCGCGAAAAGCCTCGGCTTCGTCGACCCCCAACAGGCGCCCCAAGTCGCCGCCAACAGCCTCGACGCTACCAGCGACCGCGACTTCGCCCTCGAATTCGCCTTCGTCCTCGCTCTCATCGCCGAACATCTCAGCACCTGGGCCGAGGAATGGATTCTCTGGTCCACCAGCGAATTCAACTTCCTCCGCCTCCCGCAGGCATTCTGCACCGGCTCCTCGATCATGCCCCAGAAGGTCAATCCCGACGTCCTGGAGCTCACCCGCGGCAAAACCGCTCGCGTCATTGGCAACCTCCAGGCCCTCCTCGTCCTCGTGAAAGGCCTCCCCCTCGCCTACAACCGCGACCTGCAAGAAGACAAGCCCCGCCTCTTCGACTCCTTCGACACCGTCCTCGCCTGCGTCGAAATCGCTGCCCCCCTGGTCGCCGGCGCCCAGCTCAACCGCCCCGCCATCGCCGAACGTCTCGATCGCGGGCATCTCGACGCCACTACCCTCATGGAAGAGCTGATCCGCTGCGGCGTTCCTCAGCGCACCGCCCACGAAATCGTCGGCCGCCTCGTCCGCCAGGCACTTGACCACAACCTCCGCCTCTCCGACCTCCCCC
>JALHPA010000391.1 GCA_022842745.1 Pirellulales bacterium | reverse complement strand
CCCCCCAAATAGATCATCGCTCCCGCGTGGGCGTGACCGCCGCCGGCCGAGTCGCTCCGGTCGTTCCCCCGGTGCGGATTATCCCCCTGATAGTGCCGGTGGTCGGCGATCGTCTTGACGTCGTCGAACGTGTAGGGATTGAAGTGCTCCCCCGCCTGCCGCTCGTACCGCGCCATGGGAATCATGTGGTACAGGTGCGGAATGACGCACGCGGTAATAAACGCCTGGCCATGCTCGTTGAAATCCAACCCCCACGGATTGCTCGTCCCGTGGGCGAACACCTCGAACTTCTGCCGCACGGGATGATACCGCCACACTCCGGCGTTGATCGGCGTCCGTTCGGCATCCGGTGTGCCTGGTTTGCCCACCCGGCTGTGCGTGAACACCCCGTGGCAGCCGTACAGCCAGCCATCCGGTCCCCAAATGAACGAGTTCAAGGTCTCGTGGGTGTCTTCGTAGTGCCAGCCGTCGAGTAGCACCTGCGGCTTGTCGTCCGGCACGTCGTCGCCGTTCTTATCGGGAATAAACAGCAGGTACGGCGCCGCCCCCACCCACACCCCGCCAAAACCCACTTCCAGCCCGCTTACCAGATTCAGCTTTTCCGCAAACGTCTTGCGCGTGTCGAACCGGCCATCCCCGTCCCGATCCTCAAAAATCACAATCCGATCCCGCCCTTCCCCCTCCGCCGCGCGGCGCGGGTAATTAAATGCCTCCGCAATCCACAGCCGGCCGCGATCGTCGATCGCCTGCGCAATCGGCTGATGCACGTCCGGCTCCCCGGCAAACAACGTCACACGAAAGCCTTCCGGCACGGTCATCTCCCGCGCCGCCTCCTCCGGCTTCAACCCCGAAAACCGATACTCGTCCGGCAGCAATTGCGAAGGCTCGGCGGGAACGTCCGGCGCCTCCGCATGCAACCGAAAATCGTCAAAGTTGATGTGCCCCCAGCCTCCCGACTCGCCATCGACGATGCGAATCACGATCTCCTTTCCGGCCACGGGGCGCAGGTCGACTTTGACCCGCCGCATCGTCTCGTCGTCCCGGCCGCTCGCGGCGAAAAAGGCCTTCGTCTGGCCGCGCTCCAAGAGTTCCACCCGGGTTTGCGGATGCTGGCCCCCCCCAACCAGAAACGACGCCCAAGGTTGGCTCGCCCGAAACGGCACGCTCGTCAAAGTCCCCTGCGGCGCATCGCCAAACCGTTCGTAAGTGCCGATCCAGAAGTTCCCCTGTGGCCGGGCATGTTTCTCCCCTCGCCCAGGACTATTCGCGATTTCGCCCCGGAACGGCTGATTCTCAAACGCCTTCCCCTCTACCTTCCAGTCTTTCAGCGTGCCGCTTTCCAGATCCAGGTTCAGCGGTTTGCCATCCACCCCCGTTGGCAACGCGCCGGCGTCCGCCCCCAGCGCCCGGGAAACGGCCAACCCGATCATCACAAGCCATAAGCCAGCAAGATTTCGCATCGGACGCCTGAACTCTCTCAAAAGGGGCGGTGTTATCGTCCGTGGTCACAACAGGGATCGACCGCAACGACTTGCCGATTGTCCCAAAGGTACACCTGCCATTTCAAGCGTTTGGCCCGCTCCAAACCGCAAGAAGGCGCGATTTAGGCAGGACAGGCGGCCGCCGATGCGGCCACAGGACCGGAATGCCCCCTCCGCCGCTCATTTTTTGCTTGCGCGGCGCTCTTGAATTCTGTACGGATTCAGGGACAATAGGCGATTCTACGCGACCGGCCCTGCAATGCCGCGCTCGCTGCAAGCGCGGCTTGGTGCGGACGTTCCGCGGAGTGTGCCCTGTTGAATGGCCACCTGCGTCGCATCGTTCGCGCTTAGATGGCTTGGTACGCTGGCGGTGCTTGCATCGGCGGTCGAATGCCGGTTGGCATCCACCATTCGATCGGTCGAAGTCAAAAGTAACTGGATAACGAGGAAGATACATGGCCGAGACCCTGACGGTTGTTATCCGCGAAGGGCGCGGGAAGCGAGAAGCAAAGCGGCTGCGCAAAACCGGCAGCATCCCGGCGATCTTGTACGGTCACGGGGAACAGAATGTCAGTCTGTCCGTGGCCCAGGAACAGTTCGCCGCCGCCTTGCGCCACCACTCGCGGCTGGTCGATTTGACCGGGGCCGTAAACGAGAGCGCTCTGATTCGCGATATGCAGTGGGACACCTACGGGCTGGAAGTGCTGCACGTCGACTTCGCTCGCGTCTCCGCCGACGAGCGGATTGACGTCAACGTTTCGGTCGAGCTGCGCGGCCAGGCCCCCGGACTAAAGGAGGGGGGCGTCATCCAGCACATGCTGCACGAGTTGCAGATCGAGTGCCTGGCGGTCGCAATTCCCGACCGGATTCAAGTCAGTCTTTCCAAGCTCAACAAAGGGGAGCATATTCTGGCCGGGCAGATCGAACTGCCGCCAGGGGTCAAGCTGCTCTCCGATCCAGAACAGATCGTCGTCCACTGCGTCGAACCGGCTGCCGAGGTGGAAACGGAAGCGGGCGCCGAAAGCGCCGAGCCGGAGGTCATCGGCCGCAAGGCCGACGAGGACGAAGATTCGGACAGTTAATAATAGTATTGGTACCTGTAATAATAGTATTGGTACCTGGTTTTAGGTTGGAAACTTCAGCCGGTAGTTTGAGCAGCCGGCCCGCGCGGCGGCCAATGGATGAAAGTCGTTGTTGGGTTAGGCAATCCGGGGCGGAAATACGAGGGAACGCGTCACAACGTCGGCTTCGAGGTCGCAGCCGAATTGGCGCGGCGGCACGGAGTCGGCCCGCTGCGGGTGAACTTTGAGGCCCAATTGACGGAAGCGGCGATTGGGGGCGAAAAGATCCTGCTGGTTTGTCCGCAGACGTTTATGAACCTCAGCGGCGGCCCCGCGGTGCAGATTCGGGATTTTTACAAACTGGAGAACGACGACCTGCTCGTGGTCTGCGACGATTTCAATCTCCCCGTGGGGAAGTTGCGAATCCGCGGCCAAGGTTCGTCGGGCGGACAGAAAGGGCTGGCGGACGTGGTTCGACGGCTCGGCTCGGAATTGACGCCGCGGTTGCGAATCGGCGTTGGACCGGTGCCGGCCGGTTGGAATGGAGCGGATTTTGTCCTCGGCAAGTTCAGCAAATCGGAGCGGCCCGAAATCGACATCTCAATCGCCACCGCGGCCGACGCCGTGGCCGAATGGGTGAAGAACGGGATGGCGACGGCCATGAATCGTTTCAATTAAACTGGCCGCTGGAACGGAGCAACCGCAAGGCGGACGATCAACGCAAACCAATCATTCACGGGACCCGGGACGATTAACCCGCCGGGTCTGGACACACCGATCGATTCTTTTTTTGGGAGTGGCGCCTTGTCCGAAAACGTTTACGAAGGGCTATATATTCTCGACACCAATCGCTACCTGCGCGATCCAGGAGGCGTCGCGGAACAAATTTCCGAGATGGTTCGCCAGGCCGGCGGCGAAGTGCTCGCCAGCCGCCTCTGGGAAGAGCGCCGCCTGGCGTATCCCATCGACGGGCACCGCAAAGGGACCTATTGGCTCGCCTACTTTCGCGTCAACACGGCCCAGATGACGACGATCAACCGGCAATGCCAATTGAACGAGGCCATTTTACGCACGCTGTTTTTGAAAGTGGATCCGCGGATCGTCGACACGCTTGTGTCCCATGCGTTGAGCACGGGAGGTCCGGTGATCGAGCGTCGCGGTCCCGCGACCCCCGAAAACGGCGCACTGGTCGAGCCGGAAGTGGTGGAAATCGGGGCCGAATAATCGGCCCTTGGATCGCCTCGCCGCCAAAGGTTGTCCGTCCGCCGCCTCCGTGCTTGCATCGGGCGAACCGTTGCGGTAGGGTCAACATAAGTACAGATACCAGCCTGGCGCGCCGCCAGTCCCTCCAAAGTTCAGTCCCTCCAAAGTATCCTCGCGGAACGACACAACCCCGGTACCACGAGGCTTTGGTACTCTGAACTCGCTTTAGTACGGCGCTGTGGCGACCCTGTGGGAGCGTAAGTATGGCCAGCTACAATCGAGTGATTCTGGTGGGAAACCTGACTCGTGATCCCGAGTTGCGGTACATTCCCAGCGGCGCGGCGGTCTCCGAGATTGGGCTGGCGGTCAACGATCGCCGCAAAACCGCCAACGGTGAATGGGTCGAAGAGACGACCTTCGTCGACGTCACCTTGTGGTCGCGGACGGCGGAAATCGCCAGCGAATACCTCAGCAAAGGCTCCTCGGTCCTCATCGAGGGACGCCTGAAGATCGACACCTCGTAAA
>JALHPA010000390.1 GCA_022842745.1 Pirellulales bacterium | reverse complement strand
GGGGGGGGGGCTGGGGGGCCATGGCGGCGTGTTCTGGCTATCGTCGGAGCGTCAGGGGTGCGTTTCTTGGCGGGAATCGAGATGTACTTGAATCGATCGTTTGAGCCCCTTTGATTCTTGCCGGACACTCCAGTTTGAAAGCGGCCCTAGGCTATTCTTCAGTCGCGCTTCATCCTCGGACGACATTTTGCAGCCTGCGAAGACCGCGGAGTCGAGATTTTTGATCGCAGCCAGCGGTTCAAAGTTGGCGGCGGTAAAATCGGCGTCCTCAAACTCCAACGAACGAACGCCTTCCAGCCGAGCAAGATGCTCTAACGATCGACCGGTAACTCGCTTGGAGACCACTCCGAAATGGATCAGATCATTCGCGGATGCGAGAGGGGCCAAGTCAGCATCCTCAAACGTGTCTCCGCGGAGAAAGAGCGACTTTAGATTGGGGACGGATGCCAGGGCGCGTAGGACTTCCAGCCGGTTGCCTTGGATATCGGAAAGCTCGATCTGGAGATTCTCCAGCCGCAAGCGCGCGATCTGGTCCACCCACTCGCCGGACAGGGAGAGGTTATCGAGGCGCAGCCAGCGCAGGTCGGAGAGCGATCCGACGGCCGGCGTTTCGAGAGGCGCCCCATCCTTGGAAATGATGATGAGGCCGACGACACGGCTGGGCTGTTGGTGGCCCAAGAGGCTGCGCAGCCAATCCAGCGAACGCGGTTCGCGGTGAACCGACACTCCCGCGCGTGCGGAGAGACCATTGAGAATGCGCTCTTGAAGGGAGCAGCGCTGTAGATCTCGCAGGGCGAGGCCCAGAAGGGTCGCTATCAAGGCGGTTACCACGAGCAGCGAACTGAGGCCAAACCGGAACAACCGGCCGTACCGCCGAATCCAGTATTCGCAGGCGGCGGCGACCAAACCGGCGATGCCGACGGCAATCAAGCCATTCAGCGCTATAGCGAGCCAGTCGAGATCCTGGGGACTTCGGAGGCCAGCGAAGGACCAATAGGACGGACCGTGCGGCGGGTGGCTAAAATAAATGAATGGCCAACCGTGATGAACTTGACTGTGAGAAGGCGTTTTTTCTCCGGGGACGTTGATGAGAAACATCCAGGCGATCCCTGGAATCAGGATCGCGATTGTTCGGCGGTGGAGCCGATACCAGGGTCGCGGAGGGGGGGCTGACGGCCCGTTCGAGGTGGCGGCGCTTGCCGGGGGAGGGCCGTCGTTTTGGAGAGTAGTGCTGGTCATGCCCGCGGACCTTTTGCGGCGGCCGGCGGTGAGTCCGAGGAGAAGCCAAGGACCGAGCCTGCCGGACGACCTCAACGGCCGATTTTCCACCGTCGCGGGGGGGATTGCAAGCAAAACGGAAAGCGCAGTCGGTGGGAGAATTGTGTGAAGGGACTGCGGGATTGTGCGCGTCCAGGCCCAGTTTGGGACCATCGCCCTAGGGCGCCAATTGGGGTATGTCACTTGCACCTAACCGATTTATAGCAAAACGTTTACGTCATTCTGCTGAAGCTCTGTGCGGAATTGCCGAGACCTATTGCCAGTCTCGATTGACGCAAAAACTGATTGACTTTGGTCCATGGGAACGATATTGTTAAGTGCAAATTGACCCGTAGGCCGAACTGTCACCGGATGGTGCGCGTGCTCCCGACAGGGAGAGTAGGCAGACGGGTTTTTTTATGCGCCGGCGTTATCAGGGGCGGCGCTATCAAGGGCACAGGTCAATGCCCAGCTCTCTGTTCATGATGATTTTCCGATAATCGTCTGCATTCTTGCGCTGTTGGCAGTGGGATCGATTTACCGCGCCGCAGACCATGTCGGCCAACTGAAGCAGATTGTGCTTATGCGATTGCTCGTCCTTGACCTTCTTGATCACGCTGCGCGCAAATCGCCGGTTGATCTCGTCCTTGAGCTCCTTCGCCAAAGTTTTCCGAAAATCGCTGCTTCCCGTCCTATCGATCGTAATGGTCGCGTCGACCATTCTTGGAGCAAGGCGGGCAAATAGAGAAAAAACCGGATCGCGAAGGAATGGCTTGCTGATGGAAACGCCTGGGCACTCAAGCCTGCGCTTGTCGAAAACAATCCCGGCGTAGGCGAAGTCAAACCTCGCAATTTCCTCCAGAAAGCGCAGTCTCGTGTCGTGGCTGCACTTGTTGAACTTAAACTCCGTTGGGATTTGAAGTTTCTTGCGAAGTCGTTGGATGTGCTCGTGGCACTCGGATGCGACCGTTCGGTCTTCAAAAAGAACCGCCGTGACAACAAAGAGTTCTGATGAGCCCTTGCCGAGTTTCATGCCCGTGCAACCCGACTCATCTACATACGCGAGCATCAACAGACCTTAGGTACAGTCGGCCACGGCGGCCACGACACGACAACCAGGCCGCGACCCAAAGTAACCCATTGCGAACTATGTCCCGGGCGACCGGCGGGGAGGACCAAGTGTCCAAAGATTTTTACAGGTCCGCGGGGGGGCGTGCAAGCAGAATGCAGCTGGACGGCGCCGGGAGGGAGGGGAGAGGGACAGAGAGCGAAACGTAGTGGCAAGAAGCGCGTGGCGAAGGCCCGGCTATTTCCGCTGGGCGCGGACGGCGGGGGATTTTGATTTGGACGCGGACTTGGCAGGGGAATTCGGGGTAGACTGCGCCGCCGGGGGAGGGGCAGGCTGAGATTCGGGCGGAATGAGCTCTTCGATGAAGCGGCCGAGGTAGTGCAGGCTGCTGTCGGCGCCGTTGAACCCGATGACTTGTTCGTCGAGGTCGGTTTGCTGCGAAAGGACGCGGCCGCGGGCGAGGTCGAAGCGGATGGCGCCGCGGGCGAGGCGCTGAATTAATTGGGCGCGGACCTTGGGGTCGTTGAGGGGAGGGAGGACCGGCTCGACGCGAATCAGGGCGATGCCGTCTTCAATCTTCTCCAGCTCGTAACGCTGCTTGATGGCGATGGGCCTGGCGGGGCGGCCCTCCAGGGAGATGGGGACTTCGATCGGGACCGACCAGGAGGCGCCGACCGCGACCGGATCGGCCGGCAGGGGGACGACGACCAAGGCGTTGGCGTTGTCGAGATTGGACTGCGCGCGCTTTTCGCGCTTCAGGAGCTTGCCTGCCGGGTCGATCTGGATTTCGGTCAGGATCACGCCGACGGACTCGGCGGCGGACTCGTAACCGGGGGGGGGCTTTTTGTCGGTCTGGCTGTTGTAGCGGACCTCCTGTCGGCCGGACATTTTTTGCTTGAGGTCGATGTTTTCGACCATGGTCTCAAAGGTGGTGCGGCCCTGGCCATCGACGTCCGTGACGCGCCAGGACTTGGTCGAGACGCTGGTCATTTCCGCCGTCTGGGTCGTACCGGCGATGGTGGTTTCGATTTTGGTCTGCTGGACGACCCGGCTCTTGACGATTTCGCCCGGCTGGAAGCGATAGCGGAGGGTGTGTTTCTCGGCGTCGGGATTTTGGGTATTCGTGGCGATTGGCGCCTCTTCCTGAGCCGGGACAGAAGCCGCGGGAACCACCGCGGCGCACAGGGCCAGAACGAGGGCGGGGGGAAGGAATCGCGGCATGGGTCTCGACCTCCTTGTTCGAGCGGCGGAAGGCTCCCGGCCAGCGGAACGGCGGGAAGGTTTTGCGCGGCCAAGCGCGGCAGGCAGGCAGCAGCGCGGAGAAGCGGCTAAGCCTCCTTGCGCACCCGTCCTCCCCAGCCAAGCTTTTCTCGCAGTGTTCGATAGTAACTGCGTCCGGCGACTTCTACCAGCTTGAATTTGGGCTGGGCGCGCTCGATGCGGACGCGGTCGCCCGGTTCCAGGGGGGTCACTGCCTGGCCGTCGACGACGAGCGTAGTGCCGGCGTTGGGCTGGGGGACGGTCAGCTCGAAGACGCGATCGGCGGAATCGACGACGGGGCGGTTGGTGAGGGTGTGGGGACTGATGGGGGAGATAACGAACGCTTGCAGGTCCTTGCGGAGGATGGGGCCGCCAGCCGAGAGGCTGTGGGCGGTCGAGCCGACGGGGGTGGCGACGATCAGTCCGTCGCAGCTATAGGTGGTGACAGATTCGCCGTCGACGTCGAGGTGGACATCGAGAATCGAAAACGGAGCGCCGCAGAGGACGGCGGCTTCGTTCAAACCGAGGACCTGATTGCGGACGGCCCCGTTGCGGAGGAGCCGGCACTCGAACATGAGATGCTCGACGACGCGATAGCGCCCGGCGGCGACCTCGGGAAGGACGGAGAGCAGGTCCTCGGGGGAGAAATCGGCCAGGAATCCCAGCTTTCCCAAATTGACGCCAAGGAC
>JALHPA010000389.1 GCA_022842745.1 Pirellulales bacterium | reverse complement strand
GTATCTGACGACGGCGCGGCTGGCGGCGGTGGGTCTGCCGACGCCGAGGACGGTGGCCTGCCAAAGCGTCGAGGATGGGCTGGCGGCATTTGCGGCGTTGGGGGGGGACGTGGTGCTCAAGCCGTTGTTTGGCGGGGAGGGGCGGGGCATCGCGCGAATTCAAGACGAGGCGATCGCCGAGCGGACCTTCCGCCTGGTGACGCAGTTGGGGGGGGCGATCTACTTGCAGGAGTTCATTCCCCACGCCGGGAGCGATGTGCGGCTGTTGGTCATTGGCTCGCGGGTGCTGGCGATCCGGCGGACGAATGGGTCCGATTGGCGGACGAACCTGAGCCGCGGGGCGGTCGCGGAGGCGATCCATCCGGACGATGCCTGGGCGGAGTTGGCGCGGCGCGCGGCGGAGTGCGTGGGGGCGACGTTGGCGGGCGTGGACCTATTGCCGGGGCTGGATGGTAAGGTCTACGTGCTGGAGGTGAATGCCGCGCCGGGTTGGCGCGGGCTAGCCGCGGCGCACGGAGTCGATGTGTCGGCGATGGTGCTTGATTACCTGGAAAAGCTCGCGCGGGCCGAGCAAGGGTAGCCGTGATCATGCCGACGCCGACTCGCTCCGACACGATTACCAACGTCGCCGATTGGTTGGCACGGAATGCAGACGAGGCTCCGGAACAGGTGGCCATCGCCGAGCCGACCAAACGCCGGCGGGAGGGGCGGCGGGTGTATCGGACGGTGACGTTCGCCGAACTGGCTGCGGACGCCGAGCGGATCGCGCGGGGATTGGTGGCCGGCGGCGCCCGACGGGGGCAACGTCTGGCGTTGCTTGTGCCGCCGAGCATCGAGTTTGTCACGCTGGTGTTCGCCCTGCTGAAATCCGGGGCGGCAACGATCCTGATCGATCCTGGCATGGGGCGGCGGAACTTGCTGCGCTGCCTGGAGGAGGCGCGACCCGAAGGTTTTGTCGCGATTCCGTTGGCGCAAGCGATTCGCCGATTGTACCGCGGGAGGTTTCCCGCGGCGGCGCTGAACGTGACCGTGGGTGGGGGCTGGCCGCTGTGGGGGGGAGAATCGCTCGAGGAATTGCGGCGGCGAGGGGAATCGAGCGAGGGACGTGCGATCGCGTTGCCAGCGATGGAATCGTCCGAACCGGCGGCGGTGATTTTTACGACCGGGAGCACCGGGCCGCCGAAAGGCGTTTTGTACCGGCATCAGAATTTTGCGGCGCAAGTCAGCGAAATTCGCGATTTTTATGGGATTCGCGCCGGGGAGATCGACGTGCCCTGCTTTCCGCTGTTTGGACTGTTCAATGCCGCGATGGGCGTGACGACGGTTTTGCCTCGAATGGACGCCTCGCGGCCGGCGCGGGCCAAGCCTGCGCGAATCGTGGAGGCCATTTTGGAGTGGCAGGCGACGCAAAGCTTTGCCTCGCCGGCGGTGTGGAACCGCGTGGGACCGTATTGCCGGCGACGAGGGATCCGGCTGCCGTCGCTGAAGCGAGTGCTGTCGGCAGGGGCGCCGGTGCCGGCGCGGGTTCTGGGACCGATGCAAGAGACTTTGTCCGGCGGCGCGGCGGTGCATACGCCGTATGGGGCGACCGAGGCGTTGCCGGTGGCGTCGATCTCGGCGGTGGAAGTGCTGCAAGAGACGTGGCCGCAGACGCGGGTGGGGCAAGGGGTATGCGTGGGGAGACGGTTTGCCGGCATCGAGTGGCGGGTGATCGAAATCGTCGAGCGGCCCATAGTGCGGATCGAAGAAGCTCGGACGCTTGGAATCGGAGAAATTGGAGAGTTGATCGTGCGGGGCGCCGTGGTCACGAGCGAATATGTCACTCGGCGCGAGGCGAACGCGATGGCCAAAATCCTCGACGCCGGACGGGAAGCACCTCCCGGCAGCGATATCACGCCGAGCGGCGAGGGGGGGGGCGCTCGGACAGGGTTGGCACAGGGGCCGGCGTTCTGGCACCGGATGGGGGACTGCGGCTACCTCGATGAGCAGGAGCGGTTCTGGTTTTGCGGGCGGGCAGCGCACCGGGTGCTAACAGAGCAAGGGCCGCTGTACACGATTCCGTGCGAGGCGATTTTCAACGAGCACCCGCGGGTCTTTCGTTCCGCCCTTGTGGGGGTGGGGGCGGCGCCGCGGCAGACGCCGGTGGTGGTGATCGAGCCGCAGGAGGGGGCATGGCCGTGGTCCAGAAGCGCGAAACGGCGGTTTGCCGAGGAGCTGCGGGAGCGCGGGAGCGCCAATCCGTTGACGCGGCAGTTGAAGCGGTTTCTATTCCGCCGGCAAATGCCGGTGGACATTCGCCACAACGCCAAAATCTTTCGCGAACGCCTGGCGGTGTGGGCGGCAGGGCGGCCGACGTACTAGCCGACTTGGGCCAAGCTTGTTCGGCACGCGGTCGGCGGTGCGGGACGAGAGCGAGCGAACGAGTCTAGGGAGAAAATGACCTGGGAATCCAGTTGCTCGGAACGAGACCGAGGGGGCTATTTCGGCTGGGGGGCCGCCCTTGGGGAATTTTCTGGGGTTTTCTCAGGCAATTGCTCGACGCGGACGGTGAAGTCGGCGCTGGGCAGATCCTGCCAGAGGATGAAATTCGTGTCGATGTCGGCAGCCGGACTGTAGAGATCGATCTCGTACATGCCGGTGACGCGGTAGGCGTCCGGTGCGGTGAACTGGAACCATTTGTCAAGTTGCACTTCGCGGGTGAAGGTCTCGCCGGGCTGGAGCGTCGGTCGCGAGGATTTTCCACCGAAGTTCTCGGGGTTGCCCGTATCTGGGATGGCCTTGCCATTGCCGTAGGAGCGGTAGGCCAGAAAGCGGAATTGATTGTCACGGTCGCCGCGCTGCTGACCGCCGGCCATAAATGAGACCGGCCCATCGCCGACGTTCTTGATCTCCATGCGGGCTAAAATTGGCTCGCCTGGGCGGTAACTGGGCTTATCGGTTTGCCAATGCACCAAGAGGCGGTGGCCGGGGTGCTTGCGCATGCGCGGGTCGATTTTCAGGGTCGAAGCAATGCGGCGTGCGGCCTCGCCGCCAACCAGTTGGGCCGAAACGTCGAGGGTTCCATCGGGATGGCGATCGGATTGACTGTAGATTGGCATGCAGACGCCGGCAATCACGAGCGCTTTCTGGCCGTTTTGGGCGGCCGGGTCGACGGGGCCCGCGCCCTTGAGGTTGAGTACGAATCGCCGATTGTCATTGGAGACGCTGACGAGCGTGACTGCGCCGAATCGATCGGTCCAATTGCGTCCCAGGATCACCGTGCCGCCGTCGCAGCGCTCGGCACGAGTACCTTCGCCGGTTTCACTCATCGTGTACATTCCGTCGGCCAGATCATGGTGTTGCGAGGAACGAAGTTCGGCGCCTTTTTGGTCGCCGACGTCGTCGGTTGAAGCTCCTATAAACGGTCCGATCCGCAGCGTCTCGGGGTCGATTTGTGCGGAAGCCAGGTTGACGCGAATGGTCAGCAAATCCGGTTCGGTGTGCCGATATTTGACCCACCAGGTTCCGGCGGGCAGGGCGCTTCCGGTTTCTTTCGACAAATCCTTGGAGAAGGTCACGCGGAGGCGCAAGCCCTTGATTTTTGCCAGCCGGTCGAGGGTGTCGCAAAGGGCGACGCTGTCGCTGTCAAATACCAGGATGGTGGACCATTCGGGGGGCCAAAGGCTATGGAGACCGGTTTTGAAACCGGCACGCTGGTCGGACAGCACGGATTCGACGGGCTTAGCGAACTGAGTGTGGGATTTGGCGAACGAGATCGCGGGGGAATTGAGTTGGACGCTCAAGGCGAGGCAATCACGCGGGACGCCTACGACGGCCAGGAGCAGAAGGAAGGAGAGAGGTCGATAGCTCATGAGCGTACTTCCCTGACGAGCCTTGGAAAAAGGACAGCGACACCGGTGTGCGATTGGACGGCGGCCAGCGGCGGAAAGTTCCCCTCAAGCGCCAGTGCCGGTTAAAGAAAGCAAGCGGGACCGGATTGTCTGTATAATCGGGCCTCGTGGCGGTGTGCGAAGGGAAGCGGGGGCCAAGAGGGAGGTTGGAATATGGCGGGGCAGGTTAAACGATTGGCCGCGGCAGGAAATAGGAGTTAATTGATGCGACGCGTGGGATGGCTGTTGAGCTTTTGCGTAGGTTGGGTGCTGTGGTGCGGTGCTGGCCTTGGTAGCGACAAGGAAGCGATCGAGGCCGACGAACAATGGCTGCGGAAAGAAGGGATCCCGTCGGACGGTTCGGCGCTGATCGAATTCCTGCGACTAAGAACGGTTCGTGGCGAGCGGCGGG
>JALHPA010000388.1 GCA_022842745.1 Pirellulales bacterium | reverse complement strand
TGCCACCGCGACCGCGGTGACCGAGCAGCACAAACTGGTCGCCAAACTGGAAGAAGGAACTTGGGACGCGAAAGTGAAAGCCTACTTGAGTGGACCCAGCGCCGCACCCGAGGAGTCAACCGCAGTTGAGACGGTGACCGTGGTCAACGACGGATTATGGCTCGCGACCAGCTTCGAGGGTAAGTTTGGCGGGCAAAAATTCACGGGCCGGGGGCTGCTCGGCTACGATACCGCAAAGAAGAAATACGTGGCGGCTTGGACGGACAACATGTCAAGCCAACTTTTGACAGGCGAAGGGACCTATGATGAGAAGTCCAAGACCGCGACGTTCTTGTTCGATCGACGGGACGAGAGCGGCAAGACGGTGCAAGACAAACATGTGACTGTCTATCCCGCGGACGGGAAACGGAACTACACGATCTACAGCAAAATCCCCGGCGCGGGAGACGAACCGATCAAAGTTATGGAGATTGAATACACGCGGCGGAAATAGTGGCACGGCCGGTTACGTCGCGGGCACGGCCGGCCGCGGCGCATCTTCGGACAAGGAGCAGGGACTGTCGGTGCGCCCCTGTTCGAGTTGGAGCGTCGCGTGTTCGATCCCGAATCGATCCCGCAGTTCGGCGGTCGCTGTGGCCAACAAACGGTCGTCCAGCTGGGCGTCCGGCTTGACCAGGTGAGCGGTTAGCGAAGCCTGCGTAGTGCTGGTGGCCCAGACATGCAGGTCGTGAACGTCCACGATTCCGGGCAAGGACGAGAGATACTCTCGCACCGCGGCAATGTCCACGTGTTCTGGGACCGCGTCCAGGGCCAGGTCCAGCGAAGTGCGCAGCACTCCCCAGGTCCCGGCGGCGATCGCTGCCGTAATGAGAAGACTTACGGTTGGATCGATCCACGCCCATCCCGTTGCGCGGATGCCGAATCCGGCGGCGACGACGGCCAGCGAAAGCGCGGCGTCGGCCACCATATGCACGAACGCCGCGCGAATATTCAGATCGTGTTGGCAGTCTCCCAAAAACAGCCACGCCGTCGCGCCATTCACGACGACCCCGACGGCTGCCGCGGCGATGACCAGGTCGCCGGCGGGGACGACCGGCTCTGCAAATCTCCGCGCCGCTTCCCATCCGAGAACGAAAAGCACGATCAGCAGCACCGCGGAATTGAGAAGTGCCGCGAGAATCGTGAGCCGCCGCAAGCCGAACGTGTGCCGCTCGGTGGGAGGGCGTTTTCCAAGTACGCTTGCGCCCCAGGCCAGCAAGAGGCCCAAGACATCCTCCAGGTTGTGTCCGGCGTCGGCCAGAAGGGCGAGAGAGTCGGCGTACCATCCGCAAGCCGCTTCCATCACAACCAAGGCCACGTTGAGACCGACCGCGAGCGCAAAGCGTCGGTCGTAATTGCGGCCGTGTCCGTGCGAGTGAACCAAGAGCAACCTGTACTCGAATCCAGCCTTAAATTTTCCTTCCGATTGCCGCGCCGCTCGATTGGCTTGGCTTCCGCAATCTGGCGGCATTTGCCGAAGCCAATCGACGACCTTCTCAATGCTACGTTTTAGCGTCCCGAGGCTCGCATGAGCAGCCAGAACGCTCCGCCAAACATCGCCAGCAAAACCGCGACCACGAAACCGATGCGCAAATGCAGGGGTTCTCCAATCTCTTCCTCCCGCACGGGCGGCTCGATGCCGGTGAGGAAATCGTGCCCGCACCATTCACAGCGGCGCAAGTACTTGGGCGCAAAGGACTCATCGCAGGTGGGGCAGATCACCTGGTTGGCGCCGGGGGCGTCGTCCCAGCGATCGGTGTGGTCGTCGGTCGCATCGTCGCGATCGGGGTCGGTGCCGACCTTGAAATTGCTGCCTGCCGTTTCACAGACGGGACAGACCGTCTGCCGGGGCCGCGCGCAGCCGGGACAAGTCGGCCAGGCGTCGAGCACGCGACCTAACTCGGGGACATACGAGGTTTCGGCGACGTTGCTGGCGTAGACGAGTTTACTGTGCTGATCGAACTCCAGGACGATTTGCCGGGCTTTCGCGACCTCTTCTCGGTCGACGGCGACCCCGATGGCCCCTTCGGCGCCCGATTGAAGCGGAGTTGGAGTGACCGGTTGGTCGATCAGGGCGGCGGAGATACCGGCCTCTTCGAGCATCTGCCGCAGATTCTCTGCCCGCTCTCGAGTGGCGGCGATATAGATCATTTGTTGGCGGGTGGCCATGCGTTGGTCACTGAGATGTGCAGGTGGGAAGTTGGAATCGACGCTCTCAGGTAAGCAAGAGTAGCCTGGAATTGGCCTCGCGGTCGATAGCAGGCGATCGCCTACGGGATGGGGCCACGTCGACTCCCTGTGAATTCCGCAAGGTCGTGCCGGTCGCTGAAACTCGTATCACCGCGTGCCGATTACTCGTATGGACCGAGCACCGCTTCGCGGCCCGCTCGCGTGCCGCCCGCACGCCAGATCGCCAGGGAGATCTCGTCACGGACGAAATGGACCGAGCCGTCCATGCCGACGACATTGATTCCGCCGGCGTGATAGCTGCGTGCCGTGACGGCCGCATAGGTGGTCTGGGTGGCGCTGGTTCCCTCCTGCCGGGAGTTCATATCGATATCGTAGGTCAAGCCGTCGGTGTGCTGGTACGGTACTCGCGTGTTGGGGGTGAAAACGGTCGTGAAGCCGCTATGGTGAACTCGTCCGTCGCACCATTCGGTGTGTCCGGTGTTGAGATTGGTCGTGGCGCCGAGCTTGAACTGCGCGCCATTGGCCCAGGCGGAGAGGGAGGTTGGATCGGTCGGCGCGGCGGGACCGGGATCTCTTGTATTGCGGAAGTACGGGGTAAAAGCCTTCACTTCGGCGGCGCAAAGGGTTTTGCTGAGGCCGTCGACGAAGTGTTGCGGCCCGAGGCGGCTGTTGACGAAGAAGCTGCCATCGCCGCCGCTGCCGTTGACCGGGTCGAACACCTTCCAGGTCCCGAAATTGAAGCCGTAGGTGTGGGGATGGATCAATGGCGCGCCGGCCGAGTCGACTCGGGGGACATCGTTGGCCTCGCTGGGACAAACGTAGACTCCAATTCGCATTGTCGGTACGCCGCTATTCACCTGGGCGTCCCAGCCGACGTTCAGATTGACTTTGCCGTAGGCATTTCCCTCTTCCAGAAAGGGTAATAGCCGGCCGTGGATTGACCAGGATTGATTGTTGGTAGCGATGGCCGCGCCGACCGGAAACAAGGCGCTTGGCGGGAACGAGCGCTTGGCGGACTGATAGCTTTGAACGGCCAGGCCGACCTGGCGCATGTTGTTTTGGCAGGAGCTGCGACGGCTGGCTTCGCGCGTGGATTGAATCGCTGGCAGCAGGAGCGCCACGAGCAATCCGACGATGGCCACGACGACCAACACTTCCACGAGCGTGAATCCTTGCCTCGTTCGTCGCATACGCTGCTCCTTCCGGCTCCGGGTTGTCCTCATTACGAAAGTACGTGTTTCAGCGTAGTCTGACTCTGCTGGCACGGTCAAGAAAGGAATGGGACGGCGGTCGGGTGTTCCAAGGGGGCGACTCGGGGGTTGTCACCCATCATCAAAACCCGTAACTTACCCTTTTGCTCGTCTGGAAAACGGACCATAGCGATGTCTCCTCACCCTGGTCGCGAGCCGGTCCGCGTGGCGATTATTGGTGCCGGCAAAGTCAGCGATTACCACCACGTACCGGCCTTGCGGCTCGACTCTCGGGCTCGGCTGGTTGCCGCCTGCGACGCGGACGCGGGTCTGCTGGCGCAGCGAAAAAAGGACTGGGGCATCGATTGGGTCACCACAGACGCCGAGGCGCTGTGCCGCGACCCGGGGATCGACGCCGTCATCGTCGCGACTCCCAATTTTACGCACCTGCCCATTTCGCTGGCCGCCGCGCGACATGGCAAGCACATCATGTGCGAAAAGCCGCTGGGTTTGAACGCGGGCGAAGTTGAGCAGATGTATCACGCGGCGCGGGATGCCGGGGTGGTGCATATGACCGCGTTCACTTACCGTTTCGCACCGTCGATGCGGTACCTGCGCCATTTGCTGAAGAGCGGGGCCTTGGGCACGCCGCGCCATTTTCGCAGCCAGCGGTTTTTGGACTGGCCGGAGACAAGCTGGTCGTGGCGGCAGTACGCCAAAACGGCTGGGGCTGGAGATCTGTTTGATATGACGATCCACCGCATCGACTTTGCGCTGGACCTGCTGGGGCCGATTCGGGCAGTTACGGGCGCTGTGGCCCGGTTCGCGGAGCGCACCGTGACCGCGGATGGCAAGCCGTGCGCGCC
>JALHPA010000387.1 GCA_022842745.1 Pirellulales bacterium | reverse complement strand
GGCCGGCCCGCATGAATAACTCCTAATAAGCAGACTGAGAATGGCCCGTTGAAGAGTACGCACCCACACCAGCGGGGCGGACGATACCGACCACCCGCCCTCCCAACAAGGCCAGTTCATCTTCCGACGCCCTCCTGCTAGCCCCTTCCCCTCCCGGTCGTTCCACCGCGACTCGGTTGATCCCTCCGCCGTTTGAGCGACAATGGGTGGCGACCGTTTCTTGGCCAGGCAGTGGCCCACGTCCGGTCCCCCTGCCGCCCCCCCTTGGCCGCCCGCCCCATACCCACACAAAATCATGCCCCTCGATCGCGTGCTAGAACCGGAAGTCATGGACTCCCCAGAGGATGCCCGCGACTACGACGCCATGGACCACCGCGAAGTGAACGCCCGCTTCGTCGATGACCTTCTGGACGCCCTCACCACCGATCTGCGGTCGTTGCCAGCGTCCACCGGCTCGATCGCTCCCAGCGAGGTCGACGAAGACGAATCGCCCCGGTTGGACATCCTCGACCTGGGAACCGGTACCGCGCAGATTCCCGTCGAACTTTGCCGCCAACTCGACCGCTGCCGCGTGATGGCCATCGACGCCGCCGTCGAAATGCTCCAGGTCGCCCGTCTGAACGTCGAGCTAGCGTCGCTCCGCGATCGCATCCAACTGGAACAAATCGACGCCAAACGCCTTCCCTTTAGAAACGCGATGTTCGATGTCGTCATGTCGAACAGCATCGTGCATCACATCCCACAGCCCGAATTGGTCCTGGCCGAAGCTGTCCGCGTCGTGCGCCCCAGGGGCCTGCTCCTCATCCGCGACCTGGTGCGACCCGAGAGCGAGCAACAACTCCAGGCCATAGTCGACCGCTACGCGTCCGGCTGCAACGATCATCAGCGGTCCCTCTTTGCCGCCTCGCTCCGCGCGGCTCTCTCCCTCGCCGAAGTCCAAGCTCTCGTCATGCAACTCGGCTTCCCGCCGGCGACCGTCGCCCTATCCAGCGACCGCCATTGGACTTGGCGCGCCACACAGCCCTAACCTGCCAGTCCTAAATCACGCTACCCACCGACCCGGCGCCAGTTCGCTCCCCGCGCCAGCCTCTCTTGACCCCGCCTGTCCGCCCCTCCATAATCCCGCCGCTTTTCCCCGGGTACACTCCTGCGCCCCTTTTCGTCCGTCCGTCTCCGGCATCGGCCGGTCGCTTCGTTCACGACTCATGGCCGCTCCAACGCCACAACCCGCTCGGCGATACAAAGCGGCCAGAGCGCTCGTCGCGATCCTCCTGATAGGCTTCGTAACCATCGGGGGTAGCCCGGGACTTCGCGGAGAGTTCTCCGACGACCCGCCCCCCAAACCCCCGTTTTCGCTCCGCGTCGTGGAACGCGAGACCGCAACGCGCGACACGAAAGATAGCCCCCTCCAACCTGCCGCTCGCGTCAATCCGTCCGGCTGGCGCTCCCGCTCCGACCGCCCCGAGTCGAAGCGCATCCCGTTGCAATCCTCGAAGTCGCAATCGTCTTTCTTGCAGCACAAACAGCCGCCAGGTCCACGCTTGGAGACCTCGCAGGCTCGAAGTCCTCAGCCTGCCCCCCCAAGATCGACCCGCACTCAGCCATCGCCCCCGACCGCCGCTCGCTCGGCGATCACGATTCGCCCGGTAGCCGTTGATTCTCTAGAAGACGCGGACTTGCCCAGCCCCTCCCAGTCACCTTTCGCCGTGGAACCGCCGGCCGCCGACGATTCGCCAGCCCCCTCGGAATCCCCTGCAGCGGACAACTCACCCACGTCCAGGCACGCACCCCTCCGCGATGCCCCTCCCGACCATTCCCCGGAATCGCCGTTCGACCGTTTTCCCACCTTGGAACCTCAGAACCGGAATCCATCGGCCGGCGCCCATCCTCTGGAACGCCCCGCCGGTCCGCCCGAGTCGGTCGCCCCCCCGTCGCTTCTCTCATCCCCCGGAAAAGCGATCCCTTCCGCCTTGCCCCATCCGATCTACCCAGAGGCCATGCCTGGACACCACGTCGGCCGCGGAGAGCCGCTCATCGGCACGACCTGGCTCAATCGCCCCATCTTTGCCGGCTTCTTCATTGGCGGGCTCAACGGCGACACGCTGGTCCCCGGAGAGATCAACCAGAGCGTCGGCTTCATGGGGGGAATCCGGCTCGGCTGGGACTACGATCTCTACTGGGGGCTCGAAACCCGGGTCGCGTTTACTTCCCTTGGCCTCGATTTCGCCGGCTATCCCGGCCTCGCCTCCCTTTCCAACGACGTGCTGATGTGGGATTCCAGCCTCGTGTACTACCCCTGGGGAGATTCCCGCTGGCGGCCTTTCTTTGAGGTCGGAGTCGGCCTGTGGGACAACGATTTTCTCGACCGCTACGGCGTCCGCCACAGCGACGCGGTCCTGGCCATCCCCTTCGGCCTTGGCCTGAAATACCGCGTTAGCGACTGGATCACCTTCCGGACGGAACTGATCGACAACCTGGTGTTCGGCGGCAATGCCGGATTCGAGACCCAGAACAATCTCTCGCTTACCAGCGGTCTCGAATTTCGCTTCGGCGGCACGCGAAAAAGCTACTTCCCCTGGAATCCCAGCGCCACCATCCGCTGAACCCCGGCCGGTCCGCCGCCACTCCCATCTTCCTTGCTGGAGCACCCACGAGGCGCGAGGTCCCAAGTCGCTCCGAACCACCGCCATTACGTCGCGGCCCATTTTCGGCGACGAACCGACGCGCCGCTTCCCCCTCCTCGTCTGGCGCTGACCATAAGCTAAACTAGCTAGGTTGACAGCCTCCCAACTCGCCTATTTAATACCCTATTCGCCGCGGTGAACGACCCGTTCGCCCACCGCGACGACGCGGCGCCGGCCACGCCCGGCATGGCTTCGCAGCGAGTACGGCCCTGCCCTCCAGGCTCGCCACGGCAGGTCAAAAAACAGGCTGCGACCACCCCAGCGCGCATAGCTCAGTTGGTTAGAGCGCCACCCTGATAAGGTGGAGGTCCTAAGTTCGAATCTTAGTGCGCGCATTGCTGTGACTCCCTCCCCGACAACCGATTGGGGGTCGGAACAATAGGCCACCCCCTGAGCTGCTGCCGACCGACAGCAGTTACCGGGTCTGTCCCCGCAGTCTACAATTCAGTGAGTCCCGAACTGGAGTTTCTGGGCTTCCGTCTTCTTTTCCGTCGATTGCGTCCCGGACGTCGCCAAATATCATGGATTTGGCCGCACAGTACCGGGGAATGGATCGAATAACATGGCCGACCGCTTCAAGAGTCTGACCGCCCAGACCGACGCCTACATCGAAAATTGGCAGCAAGCCCACTATCAGGCAATAGCTTGCCGTGACCTTGAGGACGAGTTGCTTCGCGGCGTCAAGCTGTTCGACTTTCTCTGTGCAGAAGAAGAGAAATGGCGCTCCGACGTTCTTAACCACCGGGAGCAGTATAGCCCCACGTTGGAGAAATTCTTCTTGGCCCTGTTTGAACTTTGGTCCCGCCCTTGCCAATCGCTATTGGAAGCGATTGCTCGAGTGCAAGCGGGCGGCTTCGAGGTGGAGCACGCCGCCGAATTCGAATCCCGCTGTCGGGAGGTAAAGGGTATTCTCACCGCAGACCACGAATTCTTCGATTCGGATGAGTTGGCCGAGGTCAGAGACAAGGCAATCGACGACCATAGGCGGGGGCTGACGATTGAGCACCGGCCAGCCTAATGTTCGCACCCGCGAATATAAGAAGCTGCTCGCGGGTTTGCCGCCCCACATTCAGGAGTTAGCGGAAGGCGCTTTTCAGCTTTTTGAAGCCCATCCGCAACATCCATCGCTGCGGCATCACGCCTTAACCTCCACCGGCCGAGGACGCCACCGCGCCCAGAGCTTCTCGGTGTCCATCTCCAACCGCTATCGGGCAATCTACGTGGTCGATGGCGGGACCAATGTTTGGTACTGGGTTGGATCGCACGAAGACTACAACAACTTCACAGGAAATAAATAGGTCCGTCGACCTATCCGCGGCTCTCGCTCTCTAGCCACTCGGTCCTGTCCTGGCCGCCCCTTTCAGGCGACCCTCTCGGCCCTAGATTCCGGCCCAACGCGCTTCGCCGACGCGCGGTCAAAATCGTTCCAATCCCGCCATCCCTCAAATTCCGGCTTTCGAACGGCGAACGTCTGCTCGAGCTTCCCGATGCTCGCTCCGCGGAATGCCGCCAACCCGTGATGGGAGGCATTTTTGTCCCCGAACAGGCCTCCAGCGCATCTGCCTGGCCTACTCTTCCAAGGCACGCCCTTTTTCCTAAGATCGGAAGAGCA
>JALHPA010000386.1 GCA_022842745.1 Pirellulales bacterium | reverse complement strand
CCTGTTTCGCCGGCGAAGGAGTGGCCATCCACTCCGGGGAGTACAACGACCTCCCCACTTCGGAATTCAAGCGCCGCATCACCGACGATCTCGCTCGCCAGGGGTTGGGCCGCGCTGCGGTCAACTACAAGCTCCGCGATTGGCTCTTTAGCCGGCAGCGGTTCTGGGGGGAGCCGTTTCCCATCCTGCACGAGTTGGATGCCAACGGCGCGCCAACCGGCCTCTTGCGGCCAGTGCCGCCGGAGCAATTGCCAGTCGATTTGCCGCCGCTGGACGATTTCAAGCCGCTGGGCCGCCCGGAACCTCCCCTGGAAAAAGCGCCGCCGGAATGGCTCTATCCCACGATCGACGGCCGGCGCTACAAGCGGGAGACGAACACCATGCCGCAATGGGCCGGCTCCTGCTGGTACTTTTTGCGGTTCATCGACCCCAAGAACGACGCGCGGCTGGTCGATCCGGAACTTGAGCAAGCCTGGATGCCGGTCGATCTGTACATCGGCGGCGCCGAGCACGCGGTATTGCACCTGCTGTATGCGCGCTTCTGGCACAAGGTGTTGTTCGACCGCGGCCATGTCAGCACGCCGGAGCCGTTTTCCAAGCTCGTCAACCAGGGGATGATCCTGGGGGAGATGGAATTTACAGGCTACCGGCGGGAGGAGGGGGGCTACCTGAGCGCGGCCGACGTGAAGTACGACGAGAACGATCGGCCGATCGACAAGAAGACGGGGCGTCCGGCGGCTTCCGCGCGGGTCTCGCCGGAGCAGGTGGAAAAGCAAGGGGAGCACTTCGTGCTGATATCGAACCCCGCGATCCGCGTCGACAGCCGGGCCTACAAGATGAGCAAGAGCCGGGGCAACGTCGTCAATCCGGACGAAGTGGTCCAGGAATACGGCGCCGACTCGCTACGGCTGTACGAAATGTTCATGGGGCCGCTCGAGGCGACCAAGCCCTGGAGCATGAGCGGCGTGAACGGCGTGCGGGGTTTTCTCGACCGCGTGTGGCGGATGATCGTCGCCGACAAGAGCGAGTCGATGGACTTGAACCCCTCGGTGCAGGACATTCCCCCCACTCCGGCGCAGGAGCGAATGCTGCACAAGACGATCGCCGCGGTGACGGCCGACATCGAGTCGCTCTCGTTCAACACCGCGATCGCCAAGATGATGGAGTTCACCAATTTCTTCACCAAGGAGGAGCGGCGGCCGAAAGCGGTGATGGAGCGATTCCTGCTGTTGCTCTCCCCCTTCGCCCCCCATCTGGCCGAGGAGCTGTGGAACGCGCTGGGCCATCCGCGTTCGTTAGCCCACGAGCCCTGGCCGGCGTACGATCCGGCCCTGCTACGGGAGGAGAACCAGGAAATTCCCGTCCAAATCAACGGCAAGCTTCGCGCCCGGCTGGTCGTGCCAACGGGTTCCAGTGCGGAGCTTCTGGAGTCCGCCGCGCGCGGCGACGAAAAGGTGTCCGCGCTGTTGGAGGGGAAGAAAATACTGAAAGTCATCGCCGTGCCCGGGAAACTGATCAATTTCGTGGTCCAGGGGTAGCGCGGCGAAACGGTTAAAACCATCGGCTTCGGGGGATCGATCCATGCGAAACGTGCTGGCTTTGGTGTTAGGCGGCGGACGTGGCACGCGGCTCTATCCGTTGACCAAGTACCGTTCGAAACCAGCAGTCCCGCTGGCGGGCAAGTACCGCCTGATCGACATTCCGCTCTCGAACTGTATCAACAGCGGCGTCAACCGGATTTACGTGCTGACGCAGTTCAACTCGGTCAGCCTGCACCGCCACATCCGCCGCACCTACACCTTCGACGCTTATAGCGGCGGCTTCGTGGAGATTCTGGCCGCCCAGCAGACGCTGGAAAGCCTCGATTGGTACCAGGGAACGGCCGACGCCGTGCGACAGAACGTTCGCTATCTGCAACAGGCCGACATCGACTACGTGCTGATTCTCTCCGGCGATCAGTTGTACCGGATGAACTATGCCGACATGCTCCGCACCCACCAGGAGGCGAAAGCCGACGTCACGATTGGCGCCATGCCCGTCACCCGCGAAGCCGCCACCGGTTTTGGGATCATGCGGGCGGAGGACGACGGCCGCGTGGCGGGCTTTTTAGAAAAGCCCAAGACCCACGCCGAGATGGACATCGTGAAAATGTCCCCGGAGTGGATCGATGGGCACGGAATCCCCAGCCGCGGCCGCGACCTGTTGGCCAGCATGGGGATCTATGTTTTCAACCGCGAGACGCTGGTGGAACTGCTCACCAAGACCGACTACCACGATTTCGGCAAGGAGATCTTTCCCGCCTCGATCCGCGCGCGGCGCGTGCACCTGCACCTGTTCGACGGGTATTGGGAAGACATCGGCACGATCAAGTCGTTTTTCCAATGCAATCTCGATCTGGCCGCCGCCGCCCCGCCCTTCGAGTTGGCGTCGGCCGAAGCGCCGATCTATACCCGCGCCCGGTTTTTGCCCCCCTCGCGGATTGAGGGGGCGACGATTCGCAACAGCCTGATCTCCGACGGCTGCGTGATCGAGCAGGGGGCGTTGATCGATAACAGCGTCATCGGCCTGCGCTGCAAGATCGGGCGAAACGTGGTCATTCGCAATTCGGTCGTCATGGGGGCCGACGAATACGAGGCCCCGGCCCAAATCAAACAGGATCGCGCGGAAGGGCATGCCACGCTCGGCATCGGAGAGGGGACGGTCATCGAAGGGGCGATCGTCGACAAAAACTGCCACATCGGCCGCAACGTCCGCATCGTCAACGAACGCAAACTGGAAACGAGCGATGAAACCGAGCAGGCGATGATTTGCGATGGCATCGCCGTCGTGCAAAAGGGGGCCTTTTTGGACGACGGCTGGAAGCTGCATTAAACTTTCAGCAGTCGTCCGCTCAACACGTGGCGGGAGTTGCCTAGATTGCATCGATACGCATTGCGGTAAGAAAAACATCCACCGCCCGCAAGGCCCTGATTCCGACGCGGATGCCGCGGTTGTCCCATGGATTCGCCGATCCGCAAGATTCTGGTGCTCGGCGGCGGCAGCGCCGGGTTTCTCGCCGCTCTGACGCTCAAACGCCGCCTCCCGGAATTGAGCGTCTCGATTCTTCGCTCCAAGGAAATAGGCATCATCGGCGTGGGTGAAGGGACGACCGTCGTTTTGCCGCAGCATCTGCACCAGTTTCTCGGCGTGGATCTGGCCGAGTTCTACCGCCTGGCCGATCCGATGTGGAAGTTGGGGATCCGTTTCTTGTGGGGCCGGCGGCCCTATTTCGATTATGCGTTCCAGCTCCAGCTCGATGTGCGGTACGACCGGTTGCCGCAAATTGCCGCCTGGTATTGCCAGGATGCTTGGGACGATTGCGGACTGCCGACGGCCTTGATGTCGGCCAATAAGGTTTTCCTTCGCGATGCCCAGGGCCGCCTGGCCATCACGCCGGCCCTCGGCTACCACATCGAAAACGAAAAATTTGTTTCGTTCCTGGAAACGCTGGCCCATCGGGCGGGGATCCGGCTGACCGACGATACGGTCGAACGGGTAGAACAGGACGAGCGCGGCATCCTCGGCCTGAAGCTCGCCTCGGGACCGACCGCGACCGCCGACCTATACCTCGATTGCTCCGGTTTCGCATCGCTGTTGGTGGGGGGCGCTCTGGGCGAGCGATTTCTCAGCTTCCGTTCCAGTCTATTCAACGACCGAGCGGTGGTCGGCGGCTGGACCCGCCGCGAGGAGCCGATCCAGCCCTACACCACGGCCGAAACCATGCCCGCCGGATGGTGCTGGCAAATCGAGCACGAAACGCGGATCAATCGCGGCTACGTTTATTCGAGCGATTTCGCTGCGGACGAAGCGGCGGAACACGATTTTCGCCAGTCGAACCCGCGGGTCGAAGCGACCCGCGTGGTCAAATTTCGCACGGGGCGTTTCGAGCGGAGCTGGGTGAAGAATGTCGTCGCCATCGGCAACGCATCTGGTTTCGTCGAGCCGCTGGAGGCCACGTCGCTGGGGGTAATCGCCGTGCAATGCCGCAGCGTGGCCGAGACGATCGCTGAAGGGGGGGGCCATCTCCGCCCGGCCGGGGTCGCCCTCTACAACCAGGGCAACGCCCGCACTTGGGACGCGGTCCGCCGCTTCCTGGCGCTGCACTTCAAGTTCAACAACCGGCTGGAAAACCCCTACTGGGCCGCTTGCCGCGAGCAGACCGACCTGGCAGGGGGAGAAGAGATCGTGGATTATTACCGCGACCTCGGTCCCGGTGTGCTCTGCCGCCGGGTTTTGTTGGATCCGCTCGATCCATTCGGCATGGAGGG
>JALHPA010000385.1 GCA_022842745.1 Pirellulales bacterium | reverse complement strand
CCGCTGGGAATCGAGGGGGCATGTGTCAGTTGTGCCCCCTCCTAAATCCTGTCCGCTAGCGAGCGTTTTTTGAGCGGAGGAATGGGCCTCCTCGGAACAGGGTTCTGACCGCCGACAGCAACCGCCGTCGGAGGTCGGCCGCACCACCGACCGTCGGTGGTGGCAGCGGTTGCTGCGTGCTCTCAATTGTACCCGCGCCAGCGGCGTGCTGCGCGAATTGGTTTGCTTCGCTGTTGCCATGGCGACCGCGCTTGCGCCGCGGATGAATCTTCAGCAGGTCATGCGCCAGGAGCGCGTCGCGCACCGCGCGACGATCGACGGCTGCGGCCGGGTAGTGCGCCAACTCTTCGTTGCGCGGAATGTTCCAATGCTCGCGGACCTCGGCGCGGCGCTGGGCCACGGTAGTCAGGAAGCGGCTGTGCTCGTCCGGCGTAATTGGCGCGCGCTCGTTCCACAACTGGCAGGCCGTCGGGCCACGCCAGCCGAGCGGGTGTGCCAACTCATTGGCCAGCAGACGCGCCTGCTCGGCGTCATCGCGGGTTGGCCCAGCCGGTCGCGCATGAAATTCGGCCAGCGATTCTTGGTAGCCGGTCACTTGGCCATTGGCCCGTTCGACGCCGCCGTTGTACTGCGGATGCCGCTTGGGAGAGTACAGCGGGACGACTCGATAGTTATCCAACAGGTCCTTGATCAAGTCGGCTTTGAACTGGCTCCCGTTGTCGCTCTTCAGTACCAGCGGCGGCCCGTGCTCGGCGAACAGCCGGGCGTAGATGGCACTGACGACGTCGGCCGTGGCCTCCTCCAGCGGCTGCCAAGCGAGTTGGCAGCCACTGCCGAGGTCCTTGATCGACAGGATCCAACCGTAGCGCCCCTCGAGTGGTTCGCGCCGCTCCTTGAAATCGGCGGCCCAGACCGCCCCGGGGCGGCGCCACTCGAGCCGGCTCTGGAAGCGCCGGGCCCGCCGTCGCATGACCCGTTTGAACCGCCGCAAGATATTCGCCAGATCGTTGCGGCGCAACGCGGGAAAGGCCGCCCGCACGGCGGCCAGCGGCGTGGTGGGACCCCGCTGCTTGAGGAATCGATAGACGGCATTGCGTTCTTCCCAGGTCGCACAGCGCGGCGGTCGACCGCGGTGCTCCACAGAGAAGGAGTCACGCTGTTGGCGCCAACGACGCACGGTCCGCTCGGCGAGGGCCAGGTGGCGGGTGACGTGTGCCATCGGCACGCCGCACGTTTGCACCAACTCGCAGGCGGCCGCTACTTGACCACGGACGGTTTGTTCGGCGAGACGGCGGCGCAGATGATCCTGCCGCTCCCGGCGGCGGGGGACAGACATGACTTTCACCTCGAGGGGTGCTGCTACGGAGACCGTCAGGTCGTTTTTTTTACTGTCGCAGCTCGCGCGATCACGTGCGGCAAGGTGCGAGCCAATTCCGCCTGTACCTCAACCGCCGCAGATCGCGCTTCCAACTCCGCGACGCGTCGCCGCAAGGCGGCGGCTTCCTCGGCGGATAACGCCGGTTCTTCCTTACGAGGTCGACCTGGCGCTCGCGGCTCCAAGTGGCCCAGCGAATCGTGCAGCCAGGCGTTGCGCTGGTCGTAGAACCGTGATTCGCAGATCCCCAGTTGTCGACACGCGTCACCGACACTGACCTCGCCCGAAATCGTTTGCAGAAAGAGCTTCAGGCGCGCTTTGGCATGGTCGGAACCATAGAGGGCTTCCACCAGTTCGGCGCCCTGTGGCTTGCGCCCGATCCGTGTCATGTTGGTCGCTCCTTCGGAGGGAGAAGAGCGCTGCTGCGCGGAATGCGCAGCAGCGCTCCGGATACACAGCTCAGTTACGATCTTAAGTGCCCGCGTCAGACTTCTCCGTAACAGTTGACTCGGTCCCGCTGCCGCTTCGCAAGCCGCGGACGACTTGCAAAGCGCGGACGCTCGGACGGCGCTTGCGCCGTTTCTTCGAGCCGTTCTGGCTCGCCACCTCCTGACCTTTGGCCGGGGGTTTCACGGCCGCGGGGCCAGGCAGTCCCAGCGAGCGCTCGGCCATGCGGACCAGCGCCTGCTGCCGATCGCACTCCCGCTTCAACCGCTGGTTCTCTCGTTCCAACTTCGCCAGTTGGCGCGTCGGATCCAGCCGCGGGCCGCGGAGTGACGGCTCACAGGCGCGCAGCAATCCGGCCAGTGCCCGCTGCTCCAATTGATAATAACGCGGCAAGCTGGTGCCCAGCGCCTGGGCCGCTTCACTGGGCCGTCGCACCCCGGCCAAGACCTCCAAGATGGCGGCCGCCCGCAACCGTGCCGGAGACGAGCCATGGGGTGGCGCAGGCCCTTGGCGCCGCGATCTCGAACGAGACTTCTCCTTAATCGGCGGAGATGTATCACTCATGGTCTACCCCCTCGCTCAATCCCTGATCTACTGCCTGCGTCGCCTCCGATCGCCAGGTGTCGTCTTGGGCCACTCGATTCGCATCCGCCAGCGGCGGCGCCGTTTCGAGCCAGCTGATACCTGGCGGCACCGGCTCCGCCGACGAATCGTGACTCTCCGGCGCGCCGTGCGGACAGAGCGGTTCGGGGAGTGGTTCCTCCTGCTCAGCGGCAGTTGGCGGCCCCACGAGCTCGACCTCCTGCCGCGGCTGTCCGGCTCGCGTCAAGAATACCCGCTCCCCTTCGGCGTGGACGCTGAACGGCTGCCCCGCCACCTGGCCGGTCACGTAGAACGGTGCTCGAGGTACGCCGTGCCGCGCCAGTTCCAGCGCGTTGGCCGCCACGCGTTCTTTGAGGGTGGCCAGGACCGTAGGGGCTGCGTGAAAGTACCGATCGGCGGGCGTGGCCCCATCCAACCCCTGATGTGGACGTTGGAAGTTGTAATGATCGATGAACAAGCCGATGCGCCGCCGCGCGTCTTCCAAGTCCAGGAACACCGCCCGCTGCAAGCATTCGCGCCAGAGCGTTCCCCAGAAGCGCTCGACCTTCCCCAGTGTCTGCGGATGCTTGGGTCGAGACACGATCTGGCGAATGCCTTGTTGCTCCAACTCGCGACTGAACTGGCTCTTGCCTCGCCAGGTGACGTACTGTGGTCCATTGTCGGTGAGGATCTCATCAGGTGGACCGTAGGAGACGATGGCGGCCCGCAACACTTCCAGCACCAGGGCGCTACTGGCGCTGGCATGCAGCCCGTAGCCGACGAGGAAGCGGCTGTGGTCATCCAAGAAGCCGACCAGGTGGAGACGCCGGTTCTGTCGCTTGAGCACGAACGTGAACAGATCGGTCTGCCAGAGTTGATTGGCCCGAGCCCGCTCGAAACGCCGCACCTTGTCGGGATGCGGGCGCGTGACCCGCTCTTCGAGTTGATAGCCGGCTTCGTGCAGCGCGCGCGCCACGGCAGCTGGACTGGCTGCCAAGGCGGGGCCGCGCACCAGCTCGTCGCTGATCCGCTGACATCCCCACTCGGGATGCGCCTGCTTGAGCATCACGATTGTGCGGCGCGTCACCTCTGAGAGCTTACTGCCGGTCTTGGCACCCCGCGGCTGCTCGGCCAAGCCGGCTGGGCCCAGTTCGGCGAACCGTTTTTTCCACAGATATAAGGTGTGTTTCGACAGCCCCACCAGCGGAGCGAAGTCTCCCGCCGGTAGGCCACTTCGCTGCCAGGTATCGAGAATCAATAAGCGCTCGTGCGGCGAGAAGGCCAACCGCACCTCGTCCGGCTTGACCAACCCGCGCCCCTTAGGTTTGCCATTCCAACCCAGTGGCCGCCGCGCCGGTTCGACGCCAAAGGGAGGCGCGTGAGCTGGCGACTTGGTCGACAGGGGCTCACTCGGAGGCAACTCTTGTCGGCTTGTAACATCGCGCTCAACCGGGATGGTGCTACGATCTTGGTTGAACTCCTCGTCGGCGTCAGGGTGCCACTCGACTTCCGCGTCGAAATCCCTCGACGCGGTGTTACCGTCGAGCGTTGGCGTGTAGCTGCCGGCTGGCGCACACGATTCTGCTGGCGGAGCGGGCGCGAATGTCGCGTCACTTGCGGCTCCCTCCAAGCCGGTGTTACTTGCGACCGGCGCGGATTGCGGATCGCGTGTACCAGGCAATGCCGCCGGGCTAAAATCTACCGGGGCGACGGGGCCTAAATCGTCTGGCCGCGTGTTCGACTCGTCTTGTTGAGAACGCCGAATCTGATTCCAAAATGCTGACATCGTGCCTTCTCCCGCGGCTGCGCCGCTAGATTGGGAGAAGACCCTTCCTCCACTGATTTAACCGCTGCTAGCGGCCAAGATTTCGGGAAAGGGCACAGGGATAAGGTTCCTGCGGCGAAGGGCGACCT
>JALHPA010000384.1 GCA_022842745.1 Pirellulales bacterium | reverse complement strand
TGCGGGACGACCTGATGCGATCGCCGGCGGTGACGTTCGTGCGCGGGGACGCATTTGCTTTCGAGCCGGAGGGGGTGGTGGATTGGCTGTTGTGCGACGTGGTGGCCTTTCCCGAACGCGTGTTTGAGCTGCTGTCGACGTGGCTGACGCGGAGGCGGTGCCGCCGGTTTTGCGTTACGATAAAATTCCGCGGGGCGGAGGATTATGGATGGCTGGCGCGGTTCAAGGAGCTGTTGCAGGCGGGCGGCGGCGATTTTTTCCTGCGGCGGCTTACGAACAACAAAAACGAGGTAACGGCGGCGGGGGTCGTAACGGACGCTTAATGGCCCGTGCGCGGATGGGCCGGAACGAGACCCGGAATAAATAGTTGAGGAGACGCGACGATGCCGAAATTGATTTCCCAACCGACGCAAATCGAGGCTGTGGGGAATAAGCCGAAGATCATCCGGGAGTTTGTCGGCCGGGTGAACTCCGGGACCGCGGAGGTGAGCATCGCGCATATGATCAGCCCCGGCGGATGGGTGGAACCGGGGCAGTCCCCCGAATTTCATGAATATACGCTGGTGCTGAAGGGGCTGTTGCGGGTCGAACACCGGGAGGGAGTGCTGGACGTGCGCGGCGGACAAGCGGTCGTGTGCGCTCCTGGGGAATGGGTGCGTTATAGCTCGCCCGAGGCGGAGGGGGCCGAATATGTGGCGGTCTGCATGCCTGCATTTTCGCCCGAGAGGGTGCATCGGGACGAGGAATAGTCGAGCGACAAACCGGCGAGGCGGACCGAGGACCGAGCGAGACATTGCGATCTGAGCCATGAGTTGTCCTGAAACGGCGGATTTGCTCTCTTGGATGTTGGCGGGGGTATCGCCGGGGGAGTTTGTCGAGCGCTACCTGCATCAGACGCCATTCGCGGCGACGGGCCGGGCGGCGTCGTTTTCCGGATTGGCGGATTGGGCAACGATCGAGCGGATCGCGAAGAATCCCGATGCGGCCGTGCTGCGCGGAAAGGGGGGGGGAGTGGTGGCCGGGGGAGGGGCAAGCGACGGCGGAGGAACTTCTTGCTTCGCTGGCGGAGGGTTGGACGCTGTTCGTGCGGCATGCCGAGCGGTTCGACGAGCGAATTGGCGGGGTGGCGGACGAATTCCGGAGGGCGTTTCAAAGGCCGATCGACGTGCAGCTCTTTTGCACGCCCGCGCAGTCTGAGGGGTTTGGCTGGCACTACGACGCGGAGGAGGTGTTCTTGTTGCAGACGGCGGGCCGGAAGCGGTACCGATTGCGCAAGAACACGGTGCATCCGTGGCCGCTGTTGGAGGGGATGCCGGAGGACCTGGGCTATGCGCGGGAGCGCACGCCGACGATGGAAGTCACGCTGGCGGCGGGGGATTGGCTGTATATCCCGTCGGGATATTGGCACACGACGCATGCGCTGGAAACGTCGATCTCTCTGTCGGTGGGTGTGTTGGCCAGGACGGCCGTGGACCTGGTGGCGATGTTGAAGGAGACGTTGGCGGAATCGCTTCTGTGGCGGCAGCGGTTGCCGCTGGTGACCGATTGGTCAGGGTGCGACGGCACCCTGGCCAAAGAGCGTTTGCGGCCAATTTTGACCCAGTTGGCGAAGGACTTGGGGCAAACGCTGGCCAGCGAGGGGTTTTTGGAGCGGGTTGTGGCGGCTAGTCGGACGGCCATTTCCGAACCGCCCGGCGAGCGATAAGCTAGACTTGTAGAGCAAACTCGGCGGCCGCAAGCGGGGGGTCTTTCGGCCGAGATTCTCCGCACTGCGCAAAAAACGGATCGTGGAGCGGAACCACGGAAATCGCCGGCCAGGCTGCCGCCCTGTCAGGGAAGGCCCGAATGATCCACGTCCGCAATCTCACGAAGCATTATGCGGACCTGCGGCGCGGGCGGCTGGTGGCCTTGGGGGGAATCTCGTTCGACGCGCTGCCTGGCCAGATTTACGGATTGCTCGGTCCGAATGGGGCGGGCAAGACGACGGCCTTGCGGATTTTGGGGACGGTGCTGAAACCGACGGGGGGGACGGCGACGGTTGGCGGATTTGACGTGTTGACGCAGCCGTCGCTGGTGCGACGCCAGTTGGGCTACATGTCGGCCAATACGGGCGTGTACGATCGGATGACGGCCTGGGAGATGGTGGAGTATTTTGGACGGCTGAACGGGATGCAGGAGGAGGCGCTGCGGGCGCGGATGGAGTCGCTGTTCGAGCGGCTGCAAATGAACGAGATCCGCGACGTGCTGGGGGCGAAAATGTCCACCGGCATGAAGCAGAAGGTCTCGATCGCGCGGGCCATCGTCCACGACCCGCCGGTGTTGATCTTCGACGAGGCGACTTCGGGGCTGGACGTGCTCGTGGCGCGGGCATTGTTGAAGACGATCGCGGAGTTGCGCGAGCAAGGGAAGTGTATTGTGTTCAGCACGCACATCATGCGCGAGGCGGAGAAGCTGTGCGACCGGATCGCGATCATTCACCGGGGAGAGATCCTGGCGGAAGGGACGCTGGCGGAGTTGAATGGCTCGAACACGGAGCAGGACTTGGAGGAATACTTCTTTCAACTGATCTCGCGGCACGACGAGCGGCTGGCGCGAAGGCAATCGGGCGATTCGCCGCCGGATGAGCGCCCGGCGACCGCCGCGGAGGCGAGGTAATGCGTTTCGGGGACGGCCCAGGGTTCGAGCACACGGTGGCATGACGCTTTCCAACGTCAAATTGATCTTTGGGCGGGAAGTGCGCGATCAGTTGCGCGATCGGCGCACGCTGTTCATGATCTTCGTACTGCCGCTGATGCTTTATCCGCTGTTGGGATTAAGCTTTTTCCAGGTGGCTCAGTTTCTGCGCGACAACCCCAGCCAGGTGCTGGTGGTCGGCTTGCCGAATATGCCGGAGCTGCCCCCGCTGGCGAAAAACGACGCCTTCGACCCCCGCTGGCTGCCGGAGGCGGGGCAGGGGCAGGGGCAGTTGTTTAAGCTGCAGTTTCGGCCACATGACGCGGGTCTAGTCGCCGAGGGGGAGGCGGGGCTGGAGAGCCTGGCCCGAAATGCGATCGACGGCAAGCAATTTCAGGCGGTGCTCGTTTTTCCGCGGAACTTCGCGGAGCAGTTGGAGCGGTACCGGCAGCGGGTGTTGGCGCGGGAAATGAACGGGGGGGCGGCGCCGCCGGAGATCCCGCGGCCGAAGCTGTTCTATAGCGACGCCGAGGAGAAGTCGCAAATGGCGTTTGCGCGGGTCACGGACGTGACGCGGCGGTGGATCGAAGCGATTGGACAGCAGATATTGTCGGAGGGGCGGTTTCCCGCGACGGCCGCGCGGCCGTTCGAGGTGGAGAAGAGCGACGTATCGGTGCAGGCGCAGCGGGATTCGATGGTGTGGTCCAAGATCCTCCCCTTCGTGGTCCTGTTGTGGGCGCTGACGGGGGCTTTTTACCCGGCGATCGACCTGTGCGCGGGGGAGAAAGAGCGGGGGACGCTGGAGACGCTGCTGTGCAGCCCGGCCGAACGGAGCGAAATCGTCACCGGCAAGCTCTTGACGGTGATGCTGTTCAGCATGGCGACGAGCGTGTTGAACCTGGTGAGCATGGGTTTGACCGGGACGTTCGTCATCGGCCAACTTCAGTCGCTGGGGGCGGGACCGAACATCGGGCTGCCGCCCGTGACCGCGACGCTGTGGTTGTTGGTCGCGCTGGTGCCGGTGTCGTTGTTGTTTAGCGCACTGTGTTTGGCGCTGGCGTCGTTTGCGCGGAGCAACAAGGAGGGGCAGTATTACTTGATGCCGGCGATTCTGGTGGCGATGCCGTTGGCGATGCTGCCGATGGCGCCAGGGGTGGAGTTGACGTTGGGAAACAGCCTGATTCCGCTTTCGGGATTGCTCTTGCTGTTGCGGTCGCTGCTGGAGGGGAACTACGCCGAAGCGCTTACGTTTCTGGCGCCAGTTGCCGCGGTAACGCTGGGGTGCTGCTGGCTGGCGCTGCGATGGGCGGTCGAGCAATTTCAGAAGGAGAGCGTGCTGTTCCGCGAGAGCGAGCGGTTCGAGCTGGGATTGTGGTTGAAGCAGATGGTGCGGGACCGGCAGGACACGCCGACCGCCGCGGAAGCGATCTTCTGCGGCGCGTTGATCCTGGTGATCGAGTTTTTCATGAGCTTTGCGCTGCCGGCGCCGGGGCCCAATACTGATTTGACGCGCTTTTTCGTGACGCAGGTCCTGGTGACCCAACTGGTGGTGATCGCCACACCGGCGTTGGTCATGGCTCTGTTCCTGTCGCGGCGGCCGCGTGAGACGCTGTTGCTGCGGCTGCCAACGCCTCAATCGGCGTGGCC
>JALHPA010000383.1 GCA_022842745.1 Pirellulales bacterium | reverse complement strand
CCCCGCTTCGCCGCATGTAACTTGGAGAAAAGGAGTTCTCGATGCGTTCCATCGCCATTCTCAACCAGAAAGGGGGCGTCGGAAAAACCACCACCGCCGTCAACTTAAGCGCCGCCCTCGCCGCGAGCGGGCAGCGGGTGTTCCTGATCGATCTCGATCCCCAGGCCCACGCCACGCTCCACCTGGGGCTGAACCCCGCCGATTGCACCGCCTCCATGTACGACGTCCTTACCGGGCAAGCGCCGCTGGCCGAAATTCGGCAGCAGGCAGGCGAAAACCTCTGGGTCGCCGGCTCGCATATCGACCTCGCCGCGGCGGAAGTCGAGTTGGTGGGCGTCGTCGGCCGCGAGATCATCCTCCGCGACAAGCTTGCCGAGGACGCGGCGACCCGGGAAACCGCTCCGGACTTCCAGCCGTTCGATTACCTGATCGTCGACTGCCCCCCCTCCCTGGGCGTGCTTACGCTCAACGCCCTGGCGGCCGTGGAGGAAGTCATCCTCCCCCTCCAGCCCCATTTCCTGGCCCTGCACGGTCTCAGCAAGCTCCTGCAAACCGTCGAACTGGTCGCCAAGCGGCTCAACGACCGTCTACGACTGGCCGGCGTCGTGCTCTGCCTCTACGAATCCGGCACGCGCCTGGCGGCCGAAGTCGGCAGCGACGTCGAGCAATTCTTTGCCGGGCAGCAGCGCCGCCATCCCGCCTGGTCCGATGCCCGCACATTCCAGACCCGCATCCGCCGCAACATCCGCCTGGCCGAGGCCCCCAGCTTCGGCCAGTCCATCTTCCAATACGCGCCCGACAGCAACGGCGCGGAAGACTACCGCCGCTTGGCGCAAGAGCTGTTAGAAGCGGCGGTTGTCCACTAACCCCTGCCCAAAAACGACAGCAACGCCCGATCGCGCGTACCTCGACCCGTGCGCGACGTTCCCTCCGCTTCCAACTGCGCCCCCCATACCGCCAAGGCGTCGCTCCAATCGGGTGCCGACCTCTCCGCCGGCGCCTCGTCTGACGCGATCGCCAATCCGGCCAGCTCCGTGGCCAACGGGGCGTTCCCTTCACTGGCCACGACGGGTTCCACCCCCCCCAGCGGATCGCCGACCCCTTTGCCAAAGTTGTTATCGATGATTACGTAGTCGTTCGCGTCGATCACCCCATCCAGATTGCCGTCCCCATTCAGCCAGGCAGCCGTCCCGCCAAAATGGTTGTCGACCACCACGTAATCCTGCGCATTGATCTGCCCGTCGAAATTCACGTCCCCAAAGTACGTGTATTTGACAATGATCTGCTGGTGCGAAGGATCGAGCGGCACGCCCAGCCACTCGTCGGCCCCAATTCCCGCATTGTCCACCGCCACCAGGTACGTATCCCCTGCCGCGCGGCCCACCGTCGACGTAATCCGCGGTGCGATATTGTCGCCGTCGATGAACCCGTTGAGGATCAGCGACTGCATTTCTTCCAAAGGCGCCCCCCCCTCGTAGTTCAGCACCAGGTCGTTGTCGTTGAGGTCCAACGTGGATAATTGCCCCATGGCCAGGTCCTCCAGCACAACCAGTCCCCCAGGACCGCCGTTCGGGGCCACAATCAGCGACCCGCCGCTGCCGATGGTCAGCGATTGCGCTGCAAAGCCATTGCTCGTCATCTGCACGCCCGCCCCCACCGAGGCGTTTAGCGTCCCGCCCACCGCGTCCATCGCCTCGATTCGAGGACGGCCATGCACCGCGACCAATTCGTTGTTCCCCGCGCCGCCATGAACAGCGATCCCGCGGGCCGTCTCGGGCAGATTCAAGCCCAAGCTCACCACGACCCGGTCGTTCCCCCCCAGCGTCTCTAAAACCAACGGCCCAGACCCGCTCGTCGGCCAAGTCAGCACCGGCGACCCCATCGCCGGGCTTCCCTCAAACACTTCGTAGTTCTCCCCGGTCGCATCCAACTTGACCGTAAAAACGTCATCCCCCTCCGTCCCCAGCCCCCCGACCGCGGCAGGCACAACGCCGCTGGCCAGCATCGCCCGCTCCTCCAGCCGCTCGACGCGCCACTCTCGGCCGGCGATCCCCGCTCGCGCGCAATTCCGCCTCCGTTCCCCTCCGCCGCGACGCCCCGCACGATGACGCCATCCACCCAAAAAATCCCAGGCAGCCATAACAACGCTCCAAAACGCCAGCCCCGAGGTCAGCTTTCACTCCCCCTGCACTATAAACACGGCTTCTGTTTCCGGCAACGAATTGGTCCAGTTTCCCGATCGAATCCCCCATCGCCCGCCGGGGCGCTTGTACGGAAGTCCCCACTGCTCGCTTCCAATTGAATCGCAGGCTCAAATACTTGGCGCTGGTTTACCTTATCGACGCGCGAGTGCGGTGCATGTTGCAGATGGCCCCGGTCCGCGCCGAAGCCAGCCTGCGGGGTTTCCTGTCCCGGATGCAAGAGGCCAGGCGCCTTACTTGAATTTCCCCGGCAGTGGCGCGCGGCCGCGCTACCGCCAAGTGCTCCGCCAATGAGCCCGAATCGCCATAATCATTCCACGCCATTGACACCCTCAACCAGGTTAGAGGGAGCAAGTCGACCGGGGCCTCCCCAAAAAGTCCTCCTTCACTTTTTGGTTCGTTCCATGTCAGTCGAGAGGATGGGAGCCGGATCTTCATTCGGTTCATCGAGATCGAGCGGACTGGCGATGTCCAGCCCGACCGCGTCGGCGGCGCGGACCAGCATGGAGGGATGCGCCTTGCTCGTCGCTTCTCGATCGCGCATCGCTTCTTCGGTCGCCAATCGGGCGATCCGCGTCGCAATCAGTCCGTCCTTTGCTGTCGGCATGTCGCGCGGTTCACCCGTCGCCAGCGCGTGAGCAAATTCCCCGTGCATTCCGGCGAAATTCTTCTCCGGATGCCAGGCAAGCCATTGGGTCCCATGAGAATTCCGCAGCTCAAACGAATGCTCTTCGCGATTGTACCGGATGACTCCATCCGTGCCGATCAGCTCGTACTGGAAGTGCGTGCGTGGTTCGCGAGACGTCGCGTTGTAAGAAAAACTCACCTCCACCGTGGTATGGGCTCCGCAGGCATGGCCCATGTGCAGATAGAGATGATCGGGAGCCTGATAGTCCTCAACCCAGACGCCGATTCCGCGCTGCCATTTCACTTCCGAACCCAGCCACCACCGAGCCAGATCGATCTGATGCACGCCGCAATCCACCATCGGTCCGCCTTCCAGCATGCGGCCGACGCGTAATGGACTGGCAATCCGCTCGCCCTTCTCGTTCCAATTCCATTTCCCATGCAGGTTCCACAGGTACGTGAGCCGCAGCGCCCGAACTTCGCCCACGGCGCCGCTGCGAACCAGGCGATGAATCTCCCTTGCAGAACCACTGAACCGGTACGTGAAACCGGTAAACAGCATCAGCCCCGCGTCTTCCATCGTCGCCATCATGCGCAGAATATCGGCTTCGTTCATGGCCAGCGGCTTCTCGCACAGCACATGCTTTCCGTATTTCGCTGCCTGCACGACGTTGGCAAGGTGAAACGGCGCCGGAGTACAGATAATTACCGCATCGATGTCGGATTCCCAGCATGCCTTCTCCGTCGGATAAGCATGGGAAATCTGGAACTTGTTCTGCATCGCCAGCGCTCGATTCCAACTGACGTCATAGACGGCCTGCAGTTGGATCCCGGCGACGTGCTTCAACGCCGGCAAATGGCCAAGTTCCGCAATCATCCCGCAACCGAATACCCCAACCTTCTTCGCTCCCATAGCCAATCACTCAAATCGTTCAGGGTTGAAATTGCCGCCCTAATCCCCCGACCTCGCAGGGTGATCGCGCGTTAACCCGAGATAAAGTCTATTGACGTTCGCGTCCGTCCGCTGGTGGGAATATACTGGACCGGGAAACGCGGTCCAGATCCCTCCAAAAAGTTCCGAGCCGATGGAATCGCTCGTCGAGCAGTTGTACCAGGCGCGGATGGCCTCGCTTTCGCCCGTGGAGCGAATTGGCCGTTGCGCGGCGATGTTGAAATGGTCGCGGGACCTGCTGGCCCGACAGGTGATCGCGGAACAGGGGCCGATGCCTGAGGAACGGCTGAAATGGGAGGTCGCGAAGCGCATGTACGGCGCGGACCCCGCGGCGCTGGCGATCATCGAAGAAAGGATCGCCAATGTTTCCGGTCGAGGCGTTTGAGCATAGGTTCATTAACTGATCGGATCCTGTGGAAAATGGCGGCGCCAATGGAACAGGCAACTGCGGTCGGTCGCGGAACGCTTTGAAGCGGCCTCTGGAGAGATTCGATCGATGGGTTACACGACCGATACAACCCCGGAAGCCGAGGACGCGCAATTGG
>JALHPA010000382.1 GCA_022842745.1 Pirellulales bacterium | reverse complement strand
TTCTCAAGGCTCCCATTACAACTCCGCAGGGCGGCGGCTTCAAGAGTCTGAACGTCACGGTCCGCAAGACGCTGGGGCTGTATGCGAACGTCCGACCGTGCGTTTCTTACTTTCCCTATGTCGATACCAAACACCCCCAAATGGACCTGGTGATCGTGCGGGAGAACGAGGAGGACCTGTACGCGGGAATCGAGCACCGGCAGACCGACGAGGTCTATCAATGCCTGAAACTCATCACCCGCCCCGGCTGCGAGAAGATCGTCCGCTACGCCTTCGAGTATGCGCGCCGCAACAACCGCCGCAAGGTGACCTGCTTCACGAAGGACAACATCATGAAGCTTACCGACGGCCTGTTTCACCGGGTCTTCGATGAAATTGCGGCCGAGTATCCGGACCTGCAAAACGAGCATTGGATCGTGGACATTGGCGCAGCCAAACTGGCCGACACGCCGGAAGCGTTTGATGTAATCGTGATGCCAAACCTATATGGCGACATCCTTTCGGACGTAGCCGCCCAGATCGCCGGCAGCGTGGGCCTGGCCGGATCGGCAAACATCGGCGAGCACGGAGCGATGTTCGAGGCCATCCACGGCTCCGCTCCGCGGCGGGCGGGGCAGAATGTGGCCAATCCCTCGGGGTTGCTGCTGGGCGGGGTGATGATGCTGGTCCACATCGGCCAGAACCGCGTTGCGGAGCGAATCCACAACGCCTGGCTCAAGACCCTGGAGGAAGGGATCCACACCTACGACATCTTTACCGAGGGGGTCAGCCAGCAGAAAGTTGGCACTCGAGAATTCGCCGCCGCCGTGATCAAGCGCCTGGGAAAACAACCGGAGCGGTTAACCCCCGTCGCGTATCCCGACAAGTCCGAAGAACCGATCTCCGTAAGTACTTCGCGCGTTGCTTCCCGTCCCAGGGCGCAGAAGCAGTTGGTGGGAGTCGACGTTTTTGTCCACTGGAGGGCAGGGACGCCGAACGACCTGGGGCAACTCGTCCGCGGCTGCCAGAACGACCGGTTACGGCTCAAAATGATCACCAATCGCGGCCTGAAGGTTTGGCCGGATGGCCTGCCGGAGACATTCTGCACCGATCACTGGCGGTGCCGATTTGTCGCGGCGGAGGATGGCCAACCGATCGATCGCCGTCAGATCATCGACCTGCTGGCGCGCTTCGCGGCCGCGGAGCTGGATTTTATCAAAACCGAGAACTTGTATACCTTCGACGGCGAGCTGGGATATTCCCTGGGGCAGGGGCAGTAACGGGGGAATCGGTAGCCAGGGCCAATGGCGCCGCTCGGCAGGTAGTCGGCGGCGGCGCCATTGAACAGAACGCTCGCATCCTGCACACTGGCAGTCGCCGGGGGATATTCGCCCCGGGCATGTCCCTGGTTGCCGTTGCAAGATGCCTGCCGAATCGCCGCTCGTTGCCGTTATCATGGGGAGCAAGTCCGACTGGGAGACGATGCGCCACGCGGCCGACATCCTCCAGCAGTTCGGCGTTCCCCACGAGGCCCAGATCGTCTCCGCCCACCGCACGCCTGCCTGGCTGGTGGAATTCAGCTCCGCCGCGGAGGAGCGCGGGCTGGAGGTCATCATCGCGGGCGCGGGGGGGGCAGCTCATCTTCCCGGCATGGCGGCCGCCCAGACCCTTCTGCCCGTGCTCGGGGTTCCGGTCGAAAGCCACTCCCTGCGCGGGCTGGACTCCCTCCTTTCGATCGTTCAAATGCCTGGCGGGGTGCCGGTCGGCACTTTGGCGATTGGCAAGGCCGGGGCGGTGAACGCAGGGCTTTTGGCGGTGGCGATTCTGGCCAACTCGCGGCCGGAATTGCGCGACAAGTTGCGCGCGTTTCGCGCCAATCAGACGGCCCAGGTCCGGGCCGATTCGCTCTTTTGATCGATTGCGGTCCGCAATTCAACCGCTTGGATGTTATTGCCTCATGGCCGAGACCTCCCGCCCCTCCACAACCGCCAGCCCGATTCTTCCGGGCGCTTGTATCGGCGTGCTGGGGAGCGGGCAACTGGGGAGGATGTTCGCGATTGCGGCGCGGCGGATGGGGTATCGCGTGCATACGTTTTCCCCCGACAGCGACACGCCGACCGGTCAAGTCGCCGACATCGAGTTTTCCGCCTCGTACGACGATCTGGCGGCGGTTCGCCGGTTTGCTTCGGGCGTTTCCGTGGTCACGTTTGAATTCGAGAACGTACCCGCGGAGACCGTGCAGGCGGCGGCCGAACTGAGTCCGGTGCGTCCCGCGGGACGCGTGTTGCACGTCACGCAGCATCGGCTCCGAGAGAAGACATTCCTGGCCGAACACGGTTTTCCGGTAGCGCCGTTTGCAGCGGTCGATTCGCAGGACGCGCTTGAGCGGGCGCTTGAGTCGATTGGCTTTCCGGCGATTCTAAAAACCGCGGGATTTGGTTACGACGGCAAGGGCCAATTCCGGATTTCGTCCCCGGCCGACATCGGTCCGGCATGGAATTCCAGCCACGATCCCATGCGCGTGCTCGAGGGTTTTGTCGACTTTCAGTGTGAAATTTCCGTCGTCGCCGCTCGTTCGCAGGAGGGAGAGTTCGCCGATTACGGCGCGATTGAAAACTCCCACCACCGCCATATTCTCGATCTGTCGCTGGCCCCGGCGCGGATTCCCGCGGAAACCGCGGCGCGGGCAGTCGACCTTACCCGCCGGATTTTGACCGCGCTCGACGTCGTGGGGGTAATGTGCGTGGAGTTTTTTTTGACCCGCGGCGGGGAACTCGTGGTCAACGAGCTGGCCCCGCGGCCGCACAACTCCGGACACTTAACGATCGACGCCCACGAGACGAGCCAATTTGAGCAGCAACTGCGGGCTGTTTGTGGCCTGCCGCTCGGCTCGACCGCCCCGCTGCGCCCCGCCGCGATGGCTAATCTATTGGGCGACCTGTGGCACCAGGGAGAGCCAAATTGGGCAGCGGCCTGTGGCGTCCCAGGCGTGCGGCTCCACCTGTACGGCAAAACGGAACCGCGGGTGGGGCGGAAAATGGGCCACCTGACGGCGCTTGGAGATTCGGTGGAGGAGGCGCTGGGTCGGGTCCAGCGTGCCCGCGCGGCCTTGCTCGCGCACGACTAAAAGCGCTGGTTTCGGGACCATCGTTCCCACGCCCCATAGTGGCGAGCCGGGAACCAGCGGGTTACGCTGGGTGTTAGCCGTGGGCGTTGTCTGGTCTTGATGGAATTGCCAACGCATGTTTCTGGTCGCCAACTTGCGATGGACCGTGCCAATCTGTCTGGCGTTGTGGGCGAGCACGGCGTGTGGCGACCCCGCCCCGGCTACGGTGGACGCGCTGGGCATTCACATTCCGTCCGGGTTTGAGATTACCCGCTTTGCCGACGACGCGCTGGCCCACGACATCCATTGCCTGGCGATCGACGGTCGGGGGCGGGTCGCAGTCTCTGGTCCCGGTTACATCAAGTTTTTGCTGGACGAGGATGGCGACGGCCGGGCGGACCGGTCCAAGCTGTTCTCTGAGAAGCCCGCCAGCGGCGCGCAAGGGATGCTATTCGACGGTCGCGACCTGCTCTATACCGGCGACGGCAAGCTGGCCTGGTTGCGAGACCGCGATCAAGATGACGTCGCCGACCCGATCGGGGCGCGGGAAGAGGTCTGGGCCCGGCTCCAGACCTCGGAGCACGGGGCGCACAATATCGTCCGCGGTCCGGACGGTTGGATTTATGTCGTATGCGGCAACGAGGCCGGCGTAAGTCAGAAACACATTACGTCCCCCACCTCGCCGATCGCCGATCCGGTTTGCGGAGCAATTCTGCGATTTTCGCCCGATGGCCGGCGGTGCGAGGTGTTCGCCGACGGTTTTCGCAATCCCTACGGACTCGATTTCGACGCGGAGGGCCGACTGTATACCGTGGACAGCGACAACGAACGGGACCAGCATCTGCCTTGGTATTGCCCCACTCGGCTGTTCGCCGTGGCCGCCGGTCGGAGCCACGGCTGGCTGGCGAATGGGGCCAAGCCGAGCTGGAATCGGCCCGCCACGGCATGGGGTTCCGCCCCCCGGCTGGTCGAAATCGGCCGCGGATCCCCCACCGGAGTCCTGGTGCGCAAGCAGCCGGGCTGGCCTGCCCGTTATCAGCGCGGAGTGTTTAGCGCCTGCTGGACGCTAGGACGAATTTATTTCCTTCCTCTCCGGTACACCGACTCGTCGGTTGAAGCCGGCCAGGAAATCTTTCTTGAAGGGGCAGGCAACACCGGGTTGGCGATTGTCGGAATGGCACTGGATCCGCGGGGTGACTTGTATTTCGCGGTGGGGGGACGGCATACACAGGGAGGGGTGTTCCGTGTGCGTTATGTCGAGATCGGAAGAGC
>JALHPA010000381.1 GCA_022842745.1 Pirellulales bacterium | reverse complement strand
GAGGTAGGCCAAGGCGGCGCCGTCGAGGTTCTTTTTCTTGGCGGCGTCTCGGAGGGATTCGGCGGCGCGGCGGAAGTCGTTGCTGTGGTCGAGGTATTCCTTGGTGGTGAAGACCTGCCAGGCCTCGGCGCGGCTTAAGAGGCTCATTTCCTGGGCGCTGCGGGCGATCTGGTCGAAGTTTTCGACCGCGAGTCCTTCGACGACCTCCTGGGAATGTTTGAGCTTGGCGCGCATGAACGTGCGCAGTCCCTCCGCAGGAGCGGCGGAATAGGCCCAAGCGCCACCGGCGCAGATCATGGCTCCGAGGGCGAAGCCGAGCCAGCGTTTCATGGCACACTCCTTGTCGATTCGGGTTTATTGGCCGGGGCGTGGCGGGGCTGACGGACGGAGAGGACCGGACAGTGTGCCCGCCGGACGACATGCTCGGCAACACTGCCCATAAGCAGGCGGGAGAGGCCGGTGCGGCCGTGCGTTCCCATAACGATCATATCGACGTCTTCGTCCAGGGCCATACGGACAATTTCGGACGCTGGGTCGCCGGTGGCCAGGCGGTGGACGACGGGGACGTCCCGATCGGTGGGGATGACCCGGTCGAGCATCTGGCGGAGGGCGTCGGTATTTGGCTCGGGGACTCCGTAGTACAATTCGCCCCCGCCGTAGGCCAAGGGGGGTTCTTCCACATGGGCGATAATGAGGGTGGCGCCGGCGCCACGGGCCAGGGCGGTGGCTTGCGGCAGGGCGGCATCGCTGGCGGTGGAGAAATCGGTGGGAAAGAGGATTTTTCGCGCTTGCATGGTCATGGTCCTGTGTGGGGCAGGCCGAGCGGGGGCGCCGGACGCGCGGGTGGAGGGGCTAGCGGTCCTGAGGTTCGAGTTTGATCTCGTATTTTTCGATCAGCCGGTAGAGCGTGCGGCGGCTGAGGCCGAGTTCCCGGGCGGCGCGGGCTTTGTTTCCCAACTGGCGGCGGAGGACTTCGATGACGTGCGCGCGCTCGACGTCGGCTAAGTGCGAGGTGGCGGGGAGTTCGGCCGGTCGGGCGCCTGGTTCGAGGGATGTGACCTCGCTGGGAAGGTCGGCCAGGTAGATTTCGCCATTGTCGGCGAGGATCTTGGCGCGCTCGATGGCGTTGCTCAACTGGCGGACGTTGCCGGGCCAATCGTAATGCTCGATGGCGGCGAGGGCGGCGGGATGCATTCGCCAGCCGGGACCGAGGAAGCGGCGCACCAGGAGGGGGACGTCTCCGGTGCGCGACCGCAGGGGGGGGACCTCCAAGGACATGACGTTGATGCGGTAGTAGAGATCCTGGCGGAATCGGCCCGCGGCGACTTCGTCGAGCATGCGGCGGTTGGTGGCGGCGAGCAATCGCACGTCGACCCGCCGCTCCTTGATGGAGCCGATTCTGCGCATGGAGCCGTCTTCCAGAACCCGGAGCAACTTGGCCTGGAGAGACCCTGCCAGTTCGCCGATTTCGTCGATGAAGAGCGTGCCGCCGTCGGCGACTTCGAAGAGGCCCGGCTTGGCCGCGACCGCGCCAGTGAAAGCGCCTTTTTCGTGACCGAACAGCTCGCTCTCTAGAAGCGACTCTGGAAGGGCCGCGCAATTGACCACGACCAAGGGTTTGTCGGCGCGGCGGCTGTGCTGGTGCAGCGCGCGAGCGACCAATTCCTTGCCGACGCCGCTTTCGCCCTGGATGAGAATGGCCTTGTCGGTGGGTCCGGCGCGCTTGATGAGCCGGAAGACTTCCAGCATCGCGGGGGACTCGCCGACTATTTGCGGCTGTTCGGGAACGCAACGAGCCAGGGCGGTTTTCAACTGGGCGTTTTCTTTGCGCAGCAGCCGGTGCTCGCGGGCCTTTTCGACCAGAGGCTCCAACTCGGCCAAAGGAAAGGGCTTTGAAAGGTAATCGTAGGCGCCCAGCTTCATGGCCCGAACGGCGGAATCGATCGTTCCCTGGCCCGTGAGAAGAATCACCTCGATTTCCGGATGGAGAAGCTTGATTTTGTCGAGCAGGTCTATGCCGGACATCGCGGGCATGACCATGTCGACCAGGGCCACTTCGAAGTCACAGCGTTCGGCGGCGGCGAGGGCTTCTTCGCCGTTGGCGGCTTCCCGCACTATGAAGCCCCGGCGCGTGAAGCGGCGGGCGACCGTGCCACGAAAATCGGCATCGTCGTCCACCAGGAGCAGATATCCTGGGCGACCGCTTTCCGCCTCGGGCACGATTCCGGTGATTTCGCTGAATGTTGACGAACTGGAAACCGGAATTTCGTTGGCGATGGTCATGGCAAGACTCTTTGCCTGCGGTCACACAGTCGAACGACCCCTGGAAAGGGCGCGAACGGCAGACGTACGGCACCGGCGGCGAGAATGCACCGGTATCGCCCATCCACCGTCCTGAATTCATTAGATTATGCAAGCGCCGTGCCCAGGTCTGTCGCGAGGGGGCAAGTATGATTGTAACTTGTTTTCAGACAGAGTGTTAAAGCAGATTGGAGAAGCTAGCAGCGGTTTGATCGATCGTAAATCGCAGGGCGCAAGTGTGCGATAACGCGCGCATGTGTGCAGCTATGGCCGAAGGCCGTGGCGAGGGGAATGGTCGAATTCCGACCGATAATACGTCGACAGCAGGCAGTGGCGGAGGAGTCAGTGCGTTCCGGAGCTGAAGGGGACCGAGCGGCCGGGACGGGAGTTGCGCGTGAGGAGGAGATGGAAGCGGCTGCCCTCGCCAAGGCTGGATTCGGCCCAGAGTCGGCCACCGTGCTGCTCGACAATGCACTTGCTGAAGTAAAGCCCCAAGCCGCTGCCGGGCTGGTCGGTTTGGCCCTTGGCGCGGCAGAAGGGGGAAAAGATGCGGGTGAGATCTTCGTGGGGGATGCCTGGGCCGTTGTCGGCTACCGTGAAGCGGATTTCGTCGCCGAGATCTTCGGCGTCGACGGCGACCAGGCCGGGTTGTTTATCCATGAACTTGGCGGCGTTGGCGAGGAGATTGAAGAAGACCTCGCGGAGGCGGGCGCGATCGCCGACGATCTGGGGGAGATCGGGGGCGAGGTGGACGGCGATTTCTCGGGAGCGGAAGACTGCGTCCAATTGTTCGAGCACTTCGGCTACCAGCTCGTGGCTGGAGAAGTGGGCGGCGGCGCCACCGTTCTGCAGCGAGACGGTCGAGCGGAGCAGTTCATCGATGGTGGTGGCAAGGCGGAGCAGCCGCTGGTGGGCGGACTGGATTAGTTCGCGGGCGGTGTCGGGCATTTCGCGTCCGAATTCGTCGACGACTTCTTCGCAGAGATTGGCAGCGGTGGCCAAGGGAGTTTTGAGGTCGTGGGAGGTGAACTGCGCGAACTGGCGGAGCTCGGTATTGGCCTGAAAGACGAGTTCGAGGGCTTCCTGCATGTTGCGGGTGGATTGCAGGAAATAGGCGTCGAGCGTGAGGCCGATATCGAGCAGGACCACTTTGAAGAGGGAACCGAGTTGGTCGCGCGCGGCCTGCGACTGGGTGGCCGCGTCTCCGGTGGAGGGGCAAGGGATGCGGTTCAACGCGTATTGCAGGTATTGGTTGTAGGCCCCCAGGAACATGTGGGGATTGATGCCTGCTTGGGCGTGGACTTTGCCGACGCTGCGGCGGCGAGCGAGGTAATCGGCGTCCCAATGGGCCTCGAGCATGGAAGCGAGGTGCTGCTCCTGGGCGGCCTTGAGGCGCGCGACCAGCGACGGATCGCGGAGGAAGATGGCGGTTTCGTGAAAATTGAAGAGATGCCGATAGAATCCTTCGGTGAAGTCGTGGATGGTGGCGGTTAGGGGGCCGGCCAGATCTCGCAGGCGAATTCGATCGGCCTCGGAAAGGTTGAGAAACGCCAGATGCTGCCGCAATTCTGGCGGGGATTGGACGTGTGAATCGGCGGGCGGGGGAGTGGATTCAGTCATGGGACGGCGCCTGAAGCTCGATTCGTTTGATATCGGTAACCTATCAGCATCGTAAGGTATTTCGGCAACGAGTCGAGCAGCGGCAAAGGGGCGGAAGCGGCGGGAAAAGGGCCAGGCAGGGGCGGGACCGTCTTGACGGGGGCGGTTTGGGCAGCGTATTTTCGATCCCACGGATTGTAGGCGAACGCACGAAAGCCGAACCTCAGCGGCCAAACTTCAATAAGGGAGCACGTATTCGTGAGTGGAATTAGCGACCGACATCAGGAAATCAAACGGCGGCGGCATCGCCGGAAGAAATTGGCCCATTTCTCGAAGCGGCTGAAAAAGGCGACGGCTTCGGAAAAAAGCACGATCGCGGAGAAGATTCGCGCCTTGACCCCTGGATGCGAGACGATCATTTCCAACTGGAAGTTGGTGGACCGTTAATCCGACTTGGGC
>JALHPA010000380.1 GCA_022842745.1 Pirellulales bacterium | reverse complement strand
CCTGGTCGTCGTCCCAGCGGTATTTCCCCCCCGCCGAAATCACCCGCCGCGGATAATCGACCCCCAGCCCCCAGCGGCAGATATCGATGCCATGCACGCCGTTGTTCCCCAGCTCCCCCGTCCCCCAGTGCCAGAACCAGTGCCAGTTGTAATGCACCAGGTTGTCCCGGAACGGCCGCGCCGGCGCCGGCCCCTGCCACAAGTCGAAATCCAGCCAGGCGGGGGGCGCCCCCGTCTTGCCATGCCCGATCGACGGCCTTTGGTTGTTGTACCAAGCGCGGGCAAACAAGACCTTTCCAATCGCCCCCGCTCGGAGTTTTTCCACCGCCTCGATAATGCCGGGGTAACTGCGTCGCTGGGTGCCGACTTGCACTGCTCGTTGGTGCTTTCGGGCCGCCGCGACCATCGCCTCTCCCTCGTGCGGATTGTGACTGCACGGCTTCTCGACGTAGACGTGTTTCCCGGCGGCGCAGGCTAATATCGTGGCCGGCCCATGCCAATGGTCGGGGGCGGCGACGAGCAGGGCGTCGACGGCGGGATCGTCGAGGATTTTGCGAAAATCCTTGACCTCGGCCGGCTTGCGGGTCTGGCGCTCGGCGACGCGGGCAAGTCCCTTGCCGATCGCCCGCTCGTCCACGTCGCAGATGTACCCGACCTCGACCCCCGGCAAACCGGCGAACCCCCCCGCCAGGTCCGATCCGCGCCCGTTGACCCCCATCACTCCCACCACGAGCGTATTGGCGGCCGACTTTTCCGCGCGTTCTTCGGCCCGGGTAGACGCCGCTAGGCCGAGCATCGAACCGGCCGCCGCGGCCGACACCAAGAACTTCCGCCGATCCAAGTTCGCGCTCATCGCTCGACCCTCCCAATGGACAATTCGCCACAGCCGCTAGCTTCGGCCAGCGGCCCCCCCACCTCCCTTACCCGGTCCCGCGGGCATTTCTCGTTGACCCCGCGGACCGGCCTTTCTGCGTTCCCGCCGATTCGTGTATGCTTTTTCCGACTCAAATCGCCAGCGGCGGAGGCCATTCGATGCCCGGAGACTTTTTGGATCTGACCAGTTCGCCAGGCGCGTCCCCCAGCCCAGGCACGCCCCCACCGGCAAGCGCGCCTGCCCGTCCGCCGGCCGAAGGTCGCCCGTTCGTCGGCATCCACTTCACTTGCTGCGACGTTTACGCCCGCGTGTATCTCAATCGAGCGCAGACGGCCTACGTCGGTCATTGCCCCCGCTGTCTCGGGCGGGTGGAGCTGCGGGTGGGGCCGGACGGGACCGACGCCCGCTTTTTTACCGCCGGCTGAGCGGCGTTTGCTCCCGGCTTCCCCAATCACGCGCCGCACCAGCGGCGAGCGATCCCGATTGCCGCTCGCCGCCAAAGCGCGACGGATGGTCGGCCTACAACGGCTTGACCATCAGGTTCTTGTACATCACCACGCTTCCCTTGTTGTGCTGCTGCAGGGCGACGAAGCCCTTCTTGTAGGTATTTTTTTCGTCGGTAAAGTCGACCACGGTCTTGCCGTTGACCTTGATCGTGATGTGGTTCCCCTTGCAGATCACGTGTTGCGTCCACCACGTATCGTCCTTGACAAGTTGATCGAAGATCTTGGACAGATTGTAGAGGCTGCCGGTTTTGACCGGGTCCTTGCTGGTGTTGTTGACCTGCGCCTCGTATCCCTTCGGCCATTCCGGTCCAAAGGCCACGCGGAAATACATGCCTGAGTTGCCTTCGTGGTTCAACTTGATGTCGGCCTTGAATTCCAGGTCCTCAAATTCCCGCCCGGTGTAGAACAGGTGGCTTCGTTCGCCGTCGCCGACGATGCAGCCGTCTTTGACGCTCCAAGCCTCGGGATACTCGGAAGCCTTCCAGCCGTCGAGGGTCTTTCCGTCAAAGATCTTGATCCACCCGTCGGCGTCCGGCTTGGGGGCCTTCGATTTCGTCGCCTCGTCGGCCCAGGCGACCGACCAGGCTGCCACACCGCAGCCAACGACAAACAAAACCGCCCGCGCGACGTTTCGCATGTTGCTCATAAACGCATCCTCCAAAGTACAGAACCGAAATATTCCCCCCGTTCGCGGCCACCAGCCAGCGCCCGGATTAGCGATAGTTTCCCTTCCAGCGCCTCGAAAGTAAACCGGACCGGTTAGGAATGGGTCCGGCGTCGAGCGGAAGTCCCGCCAGAGGCTACTTTCCCTCCGGCGGGTCGTTGTCCCGCGGGCCCAAGCACCAGATTCGGTCCGGCGTGGCGATCAGCAGCTTTCCCGGAGCATAGACCAGGTTTCCGCCGCTGAGTTGGGACGATATTTGCCCCAGATTGAACTCCACCAGCGGCTGCACGCGTTCTGGCGCCAGCCCGCGGCTTGTTTCTGGGGGGGGCTGATCTTGTTGGAACAGGTGGATCCGCTCCCGCGTTGGCCAGAGGACCGCGTCGGCGCACAATAGCCCCCGGCCATACCCCATCGAAGCGGAGAGATTCTCTGGAAACCACTTCCGCACCTTGCCGGTCTGGAGGTCCAGCCACCACAATTGCCGCCCGCTAGCGATCAGGCAATCTCCCGCCGCGCCGAGCAAGTGGTTGGCGGTGCCCAAGGGGTCGATGCTCGCCCACCGCATCGCCCCCGTCCCGGCGTCGAAGGCAAATACTTGCGGGGCGTCGCTGGGCGCTGCGTAGACCGATCCGCGGTAGTACACCGCGGGGTTCAGGTCGCGATAGAAATGCGCGTTGCGGCTCGGATTGGCCGGTTCCTCTGCCCCCCCTCGCGCCCGCGGATACGTGGAGATCCACCGCACTTGCCCGTCCTCGGCCGACAGCGCCGCCACCGCTCCCAAGTTGGTGTTGCAATACAACACCCCATCGGCCGCGGTCAGCATATCGTGGCTGATCTCCTCCACGGCGCCGCGCGCCGGCGACTCCGCCGCGCAGATCATTCTCCGCCAGCGGCGTTTGCCCGACTGCAAGTCGATGCAGGCCACCTGGACTTGCGGGCGGACGTCGCCGTACCGCATCACCACGTACAGGTTGGCGCCGTCGCACAGGGGGGCGCCTGCGAACGCCCAGCGGTCGGCGTCGGGGTCGGCCGCCGCGCCTTCGAAGTACCACTGATTCACTCCGGGCCGCAACCGCCCCACCTCCCGCCCCTCCTGCGCCAGATCCAGGCACACGACCTCCCCCACCGCGCGTTCCCGCCCCCCCTCCAGGCGACTGGTGACTTGCGAACCCAACCGGGCAAACAGCTTGTCTCCGTGGACGGTGAGGGTAAACCGGGGCACTCCCCAGGCGCGCTGGTACGTCTCCGCGTCGGCGGCGACGTCGTCCAAGGTGGGGCCATAGATCTGCCCAGGGCGGTATTTTGTTTCGTCGCGCGGCCACGCGGCCTTGCCGGTGCGCAGGTCCCACGCATATACCCGCTCTCGATCGCTGACCAGCGTCAGGTTCCCGACGATCAACGGATGGGTGCTGAGCAACTGCGGCGCGCCCGTCAGCGCCGCCTCCGCCACGCGCGGCCGGGGCAACCGGAACGCATCGGATATCGAGGCGTCGGCCTGTAGCGCCGGCGACATAGCCGCCTGCCACAAAACCGGTCCGGGGGAGGGCCGCGGCCCAGGCGGATTGAACGTCCTTGCGGGCGCCCCGGCAAACGTTGTTCCCGTCATCGATAAAGGCAGAGCGCCCCATTTCGGCCCGGCTGCGCGGAGCGCGGCCAAAATTTCGCGATACTTTCCCTCCCGCCCCGCCAGCCGGCCGACCGCGTCGGGGTGCAGCCGGTTCAGCTCTGCCAGTTCAGCGTCGGCCCGCTTCCACGAACCCTCCATAAGCGACGCGACCACCAATCGCGCCCGCACCGCCGAGAGCGGAATCTCGCTATCGGGATAAGCCAACCATTCCCGCGCCCGAGGCGGGGCCTCCTTCTTCTCCTGGCCTGCCTTTTCCTGACCGCCAACTTTCTCGTCGCCTTCGTCTTTCCCTTGGTTCCCCCCTTTCTCTGGATCATTGTCCGACCTGCGAGCGTCCACGCCTGCCGTCCAGCGGGGCAAGCCCTCCACGGTTTTTAGGTCGGGATGGATCCGCTCCCAACAGTCCCGCGCCGTCTGCGGATGGCCCCGTTCCAGCGCGATCTCCCCCACCGCCCACAGGGCGTTGTCTCCGAAGCTACTGGCGAAGAACTCGTCGACCACCCGCCGCAAGAGCGTCTCGTCCCGCCGCGCGATTCCGTCTTCGTACCACCGCCGCGCGCTCGCGTCGACGCGCTTTCGATAAAGCTGCCGGCCGGCCGCCGGGAGCCCCGCCAATTGGTAATTGCACAGTGTCCGCAACGTCACGAACCGCCCTGCGGAGATCGGGACGATTTTCTCCCCATGCAGGCTCGCCA
>JALHPA010000379.1 GCA_022842745.1 Pirellulales bacterium | reverse complement strand
ACAATGAGCAGGCAACCCAATTACTCCGCCGCTTGCCGTTGGCGGTCGGATACAAGACATCGCTCCCTGTCTTCACGACGCTCGGAAGTGGATTGATTCGAATCGATCTGGAAGTTCCAGCTAAGGAGTCGGTCAAGACGCCCGCCGGGACGTTCGAATGCTTCCAGGTGAAACTGAAGGTCCTCGACCAGACGTTCTTCATCGCCGATACGCCGCAGCGGCAGTTGGTGAAGTTTGACGCGGGCGGCGTGACCGCCGAACTGGCCAAGATCTATCCCGCTGGGCCAAACGGCTCGACAAAAGGGGTAGAGTTGAACGGAAGTGGTTACCGATTGACGCTGCCGGAAGGCTGGTACGCCTATTCGCCCAAGCCATTGGAAAAGAGCAAACCGCGAAGTGCATTCTTGCTCGAAATCGACGGCTCGGCCACCGCAGTCATCACCAGCGCCGCGCCGGAGACGCTCAAGGAGCGGTCCTCGGCCAAGGCCTGGACCGAAACGGCGCTCGAGCAAATCAAGTCAGGCTTGCAAGGTTTCAAGCTACGCGAGCCGGGTATCGTCGAAGGGACGTTGGCTGGGCATCCTTCGAGTCGAATCGTGGCCGACTATACCGACCGCGGCAAAGCAATGGTGATGATCGGCGCGAACGTGCTCGCGGAAAACGTCGGCATCACGATTAAGGCGTCGGTTCCGGCCGCGCAGTTCGAAGCCTTTGAGAAGCGGTTCGAGCAAGTGACGGGAGGATTGAAGATCGAGTAATCTCGTGAATTCCTCGGCCGGCAGGCTCTCGCCACGATGAGAGCCTGCCGCCGGAATTCGCCACGGCTCGAAACCTGCCGTCGGATCGGCTCTGCTGGGAGTGCGTGACGCTATGGATCGAAGTCGGCGCCTTCGAATGGGCGGTTCGTGGTTCGCGCCAGCGGTTCTGTTGGTGCTGATTGTCGCTGCGCCGACGGCGACCGTCCTGTGGCTGCTGAGGGAAGCGACCAGCAATGAACGACTGGCCGTTCGACAGCGGCTGTTGGAGGCCTACCATGCACACCTGCATTCCGCCCGCGACCAGATCCAGCGAGACTGGCGGCAGCAGCGATTCGCGATAACGGAGATCTTGAACGCAAAGCCAGCGCCGCAAGCGTTTGCCGAGATCGTGCGCTCAGGATGGGTGGACAGCGTGGTAATCTTGGGGCGGGAATCAAGCCCCGGATATCCCGGGGACGCTAGTTCTGCCGAGTTGGCGCCGCCCGAGCAAGATCCAGTGTGGCTCGCGGCCGAGCGGCTGGAGTTTGCCGAGGGAAATCCAATCGGGGCGGCGAATTTGTACGCTCGGATCGCGGAAACGGCAACCAATCCAAACGTAGCTGCGCAGGCCATTCGCAGCCAGGTGCGGTGCTACACGGTCGCCAACCAGCCCAAGCAAGCGGTGGAACTACTGGCGTCAAAGATTGCCGACCCGCGGCTGTTCGACTCGCTGGACGGCAACGGGCGATCCGTTTGGTGCGATCTGGCGCTGACGTTAATGGAGCTGTCACGCGAGGCCGACCCCTCCGTATCGCAACACGCGGCAACTGTTACCGCAGAGCGGTTGAATGACTACCGGCGCGTCCCCCCGGGAAGTGCCCAGCGCCGCGTGGCGATGCGAATGGTAGCGCTGGCATGGCCGGAGCAAGGCAAGTTTCCGACGCTCGCCGCGGAGGAACTGGCGGCACGATTTCTCGAGGTACAAGCGTCAACCGGCGGCGGGACGGCTACGCGGATGACCGCGGAGGGGCATCTCGTTACTCCGCTTGAGGATCGGGCATTTCTGTTGCTCACTTTCGATCGCGTGCATTCGTTACTGGCGCAGTCGGTGGCCGGACGCCCCCCCCTGGCCAATATGCGGCTGGAGCTGCTGGCGCCGCACACTCCCGAACCGGGGGAAGAGTTGTCGATGTCGCTGGGGGACGACCTGCCAGGTTGGCGAATCCGGCTGGCGGCCGATGGCGAAGATCCATTCAGTCGGGGAGCGGAGGGACGATCGGGTTTGTACCTATGGACGGCCACGTTGACCTTATTGTCGACGGTCTGCATGACGATTCTGGCCGCCCGCGCATTGTTTCATCAATCCCGGCTCACGCGATTGAAAAACGACCTCTTGGCCACGGTCACGCACGAGTTGAAAACGCCGCTTTCTTCGATGCGTTTGCTGGTGGATACGCTCCTGGAAAAGGACGAGATCGATCCGCGGCAGACACGCGAGTATCTGAACCTGATCGCTCGGGAAAACCTGCGACTGAGTCATTTGATCGAGAAATTCCTGGCGTTTTCCCGGCTCGAGCGCGGCAAACAGCGATTGGAACCTTGCGCGCTAGACCCGGTGGAAGCGACTCGCCAGGCGGTCGACTCGCTTGGCGATCGGCTGCATGCGGTGAATTGCCGATTTTCGTTGGAAATCGCCCCCGGGCTGCCGGCGGTCTTGGCGGATCGGGAGGCTCTTTCGACGATTCTCATCAATCTGCTCGACAATGCGCTCAAGTATACTCCCGACGAGAAGCGGATCCGTCTGACCGTGCAACGTCGCGACAATGCAATCCGCTGGGCAGTGACCGACAACGGAATCGGGTTGAGCAAGCGGGACCAGGCTCGGATTTTCGATCGGTTCTTTCAGGTCAATCAGCAATTGTCGCGGTCGGAGGGGGGATGCGGACTGGGGCTGAGCATCGTGGCGAACCTCGCGCGCCTGCAAAGCGGAACGATCGAAGTCGAAAGCGAGTTAGGGGCGGGAAGCACGTTCGTGGTTCAATTGCCAATTGCCGAGTTTCGATCGTCGCCGGAATTGACGACATAAATTGCGAATAGGAACTGGCAAATCCAACCCGCAATTATCCTCGCGCCCGAAGAGCTTGAGTCTTTTTAGTATCGCTACCATGCACCGAGTGTTGGTGATTGAAGACGACGCCACCTTGGCCCGCGGGCTGGTCGACAATCTGCAAGCGCGCGGATATCGAACCCAGCTTGCCGTGGACGGGCAAATAGGGCTGGAGGCGGCGCTCGCCGATCCTCCCGATCTGATTCTGCTCGACATCATGCTGCCGAAGCTTAACGGCTACGAAATTTGTCAGCGCTTGCGGGAGCGGGGCCTGGATATGCCGATCATCATGTTGACCGCCAAGGGGCAGGAGGAGGACATCGTTCGCGGGCTGGAATTGGGGGCGGACGATTATCTCACAAAGCCGTTTGGTATTCGGGAACTGCTTGCCCGCGCGGCGGCGTTGTTGCGGCGGCGACAGGAGCCGGCGACGGAGTTGTTTCGATTTGGCGACTGCGTGCTGGATTTGTCATCGCACCGCTTATCGCGCGAAGGGATGGAGGTGCCGCTGACCACGAAGGAATTTCGCATGTTGGAGTACTTCGTGAAACGCCCGGACCGGGCGCTGGCCCGCCGGGACATCATGGACAACGTCTGGGGCCGATCGGTGATTGTGACGTCGCGGAGCGTCGATCGCTGCATTACCACGCTGCGGGGCAAAGTGGAAATCGACCCGCGCAGCCCCAAACACATCCGGACAATCCGAGACATCGGCTACCGATTCGAGCCGGACGGATAGGGAGGGGCAAATCGGAACAATGGGAGGCCGTTGCGGATTGGACTTGGTGCGAGCGGATAGCGGTAGCCGGTACGAGTCGCGGAAATATAGGATTTGCATTGCAATTTGGGGCGGAATTCGCTCCCGGCCGCGGTCGCGGTGGAATGGAAGGGCTTCGATTCGGAGGGCACTTTCCGAACGATCGGCGATTTGGGGACACCTTGAAGTGAATTTGCCCGCTGGGGCAGTCCACTTGGGGATGGACAGACAGGCCGGTCCTCTGAGGTGGACCCCAACCTTCGGGCGCCGGAGAAGCTTTGATAAGGCGTACTGTACTTGGACGAGCGGCCCGCAAGACCCCCTCTAAGGTCTTGCGCGGCCGCAGTGGCGGTTGCCAGAGGCGGCCCGCTTTGCGATACTACCATTCAAGGGAAGGCCAACCCGGCCAACCCACACGCACGGGGCGTGGCGCAGCCTGGCTAGCGCGTTTGACTGGGGGTCAAAAGGTCGCAGGTTCAAATCCTGTCGCCCCGATTTATTTGATTGAAGATGGGGGTTTGCTTGGTGGGTGGGTGGATTTTTCTGGAGCGGGTAGGGCGTTTCGGGCGTTTTTTTCGCGGGACTTGATCTGAGGATGGGTTGCTCGGCCTGACATCGGGCGATGTCGGGTTTCTTCGGCGGACTGGGCCCGCCTGGGCGTTCTTTTCGCCCCATCGGCAGGGTCATTCGAGGGGGCGCATCCATTTGGCAGGGTTTGGCGGTGGTTTTCGACTCGATGCACTTACGGCGAGTGCTGGGGGTGGGGG